>JANQFM010000672.1 GCA_028277865.1 Acidobacteriota bacterium | reverse complement strand
TGGGGCGCCCTCGATGGACCGCGGAACGCTTCGTTCCCAATCCTTTTGCCGCTGGCTCGAACACTGGGAGCGCCCGCATACCTGCGGGCTCTGGCTCTGGAGTCCCCGGCGTGCCACCCGGAATTCAGAGCCCGCAGGGATGCGGGCGCTCCTGGCAGGCTGGCGAACGGCTTTATCGGACAGGCGATCTGGTACGGCAGCTCAGGGACGGCTGCATCGAGTTCTTGGGACGGCTGGATCACCAGCTGAAGATCCGAGGCTATCGGGTTGAGCCTGCCGAGATCGAAGCGGCCCTGTGCCGGGACTCAGGCGTGCGTCAGGCGGTGGTGCTGGCTCGGGGCGAAGCGGGCGATCGGTCGTTGGTGGCGTATGTGAGCAGAAGGAGTCGGGAGTCGGGAGTCGGGAGTCGGGAAGAAAGGGAGGGGGAGGGGAGTAACCGCAGAGGGCGCGGAGGCAGAACGCAAAGGAGCGCAGAGAAATCTTCTCACCGTCCTCTGCGTCTTCTCTCTGCGTCCTCTGCGGTTTCTCCCTCTCTCCTCCGCCAGCACCTCCCCGACTACATGATCCCCAGCCGCATCTTCGAACTGGATGCCCTGCCTCTCACCCCCAACGGCAAAGTCGACCGCCAGGCGCTGCTGGCATGTGTCGAAGGTCCGGAAACCCTCCGGACGCCAGCTTCCAGCCCCCAGCCCCAATCCCCCATTCAGGAGCTGATCGCCGGTATCTGGGCTGAGGTCCTGCAGATTGATCAAGTGAGCCGGCAAAGCAGTTTTTTCGAGCTGGGCGGACACTCTTTGCTGGCCACTCAGGCTGTCTCGCGCATTCGTCGGGCCTTGGGAGTCGAGCTGCCGTTGCGGGCCATCTTCGAGGCGCCCACACCGGCTCAGCTCGCTCGCCGCATCGAGATAGCCCGCCTGCTGGGTTCGGCTGACAGTGCGCCCCCCATCCGCCCCGTCCGGCGCGACCGCCCTCTGCCGCTTTCCTTTGCCCAGCAACGGCTCTGGTTTTTGGACCAGCTGGCACCAGGCAGTCCGCTTTACAACATCCCGACGGCTATTCGTCTGAGGGGGCCGCTGGACGCGTCTGCCCTGGAAGCCGCCTTCAACACCGTCCGATATCGTCACGAGTCCCTCAGAACCTGCTTCCCGGTCGTCGATGGGAAAGCCGTCCAGTCCATTCAGCCCTGGCAGCCAGCCTGCTTGGCACAGGTGGACTTGAGCGGTCTGCCGCACGCATTCCGCGAACCTGAATTGCAGCGCCTGGCCGAAAGGGAAGCCCAGAGACCATTCGATTTGCAGGCCGGCCCCTTGATTCGCACCAGCTTGGTCCGCCTGGCCGAGCACGAACACGCCCTATTGGCCACCCTGCATCACATCATCTCCGACGCCTGGTCAAGCGGAATCCTAACGGCGGAACTGAGCCAGATCTACGGAGCCGTCCAAAGTCCAAGGTCCAAAGTCCAAAGTCCTCCAGAAGAGATCGATGATCCAAGAGGTGCTCCGGATCACAGACCTTGGACTTTGGACCTTGGACCTTGGACCCCCCTGCCCATCCAGTACGCCGATTTCGCCGTTTGGCAGCGCGAGTGGATGAGCGGCGGGGAGCTGAAGAGGCAGATGCGATTCTGGAAGGAACGCTTGGCAGGGGCGCCGATGCTGGACCTGCCTACGGATCATCCTCGTCTGGCCCAGCCCAGCCTGAGGGGGTCGGCGCTTTCATTCGTCTGGCCGCAGGGTCTGCTGGCCGACTTGCGTCGGCTGGCCCGCAGCCGGGATGCCACGCTCTTCATGACCCTTCTGGCTGCTTTCCAGGTATTGCTGTCGCGCTACTCCGGTCAGAAAGATGTCTGCGTGGGCAGTCCCATCGCCAACCGCAACCGCCAGGAGACGGAGGGGATGATCGGGTTCTTCGTCAACACCCTGGTGATTCGCAGCGACCTTTCTGCAGAGCCGGACTTTGCCCAGTTGCTGGCACAAGTGCGCGACAACACCCTGGACGCCTATGCCCACCAGGACTTCCCCTTCGAGCAGCTGGTGGAAGCCCTGCAACCGGAGCGAACACTGAACCGGACACCGCTGTTCCAAGTCATGTTCGTGCTCCAAAACGCCCCCGCCGCTTCGGGAGGCGGGCTGGCGGGGATCGAGATGGCGCCGATGGGGATCCGCCCTTCCACCTCCAAGTTCGACCTGACCTTTTCCATCAGCTTGGGGGATTTTCTGTGGGGCACAGTGGAGTACAGCACAGACCTGTTCGAAGCCCCCACCATTGGTCGGCTCATCGGGCACCTGCAGACCCTGCTGGAGTCCGCCGCAGCCGATCCTCATCAGGGGATCGGACAGCTGAAGCTTCTCAGTCCGGCCCAGGAGCACCAGCTTCTCAGGGAATGGAGCCCGCGCAAGTACCTCAAGCCGCGGCAGGCTGACCGCCACTCTTTCATCGGCATCCTCGAAGAAACGGTGGGTCGCTGGCCGGATGCGCTTGCTGCAGTTGTCAGTTGTCAGTTGTCAGTTGGCAGTTCGGGTAGAAGGAGTCGGGAGTCGGGAGTCAGGAGTCTGGAAGAAGGGGAGTCAGAGGGAAAGCTCTCCTCTGCTTCCGACTCCCGACTCCCGACCCCCGGAGCCTCTGCCTCTGAAACCTCCCATCTCAGCTACCGTGAACTGAGCCGCCGCGCAGGCTGCCTGGCGGGCTATCTGGCAGGGCAGGGAATCGGCTCCGAATCTTTGGTGGGGATCCTGGCGGGCCGCTCTCTTGAGATGTTGGTGGGCATGGTCGGAGTGCTTCGCTCGGGGGCTGCTTATCTGCCTTTGGTGACTGATTATCCGGTGGAGCGTTTGCTTTATCTGCTGGACGATTCCGGTGCACAAATGGTGCTGACTCGTCAGGCGCTTTCTGCCCGCCTGCACGAATGCGAGCAGCCCGTCTGCAAATTGGACTCGGACTGGGAGTGCATCCAGGAATTTGCCGGGCGCCTTCCCGCAAAAGCTCGCACTGTCCCCCAGAGCCTGGCCTACGTCATCTACACCTCCGGGAGCACAGGGCATCCCAAAGGGACGGCGATCCCTCAGCGGGGGCTTCCTTACCTGGCTTCGGCTTGGAGGGAGTCTTTCGTAGTCCGTCAAAGCAGCCGAATGCTGCAGTTCGCCTCCTGGAGCTTCGACGCTTCGGTGGCTGAAGTGGCCACTGCCTGGCAGGCGGGTGCAGCATTGGTCTTCTTAGCCGATCAGGATCGGCTCTTGGACGGAGGCTTTTTGTCCCGGCTCGGCGAGCAGCAGGTGACTCATGCCATCTTGCCTCCATCGGGGATTGGCGCCTTGCATCCCAAGCAGCTTTTTTCGCTGCAAACCGTTGTGGTAGCGGGAGAGGCCTGCCCTCAAGAGCTTGTCGAAAAGTGGGCGCCGCTCTGCCGCTTGGTCAACGCCTATGGCCCCACCGAGGTCACCATCTGCGCT
>JANQFM010000657.1 GCA_028277865.1 Acidobacteriota bacterium | reverse complement strand
TGGCGGTCGAGCAGGTAGATGGTTGTCGAGGCAATGGGCCGTCCAATGGGGACAGTCCCCGCATCTTGCGGCAACGACCGGGTGACGTGGCAGCAGGTGTAGGTGGTGTTCTCGGTGGGGCCATAGGCGTTGATGAGCTTTCCCAGGCCTGATTCGAGGGCTCGACGGGCAGCCCTTGGCGGCATTACGTCGCCTCCCGAAAGCAGTTGGGGAAGATCCTTGAAAATGTCGGGCCGATGCTCGGCCAGCAATCGAAAAAGGGCGGCTGGAAGCCCCAGTAAGGTGACGCCGTGCCGCAGGACGCTGCGGCCCAGCTTCTCCAAAGACGGACGCTGGTCAGGGAAGAGAACCAGCCGCGCCCCGTTGAGCAGGCTTCCCCAGATTTGAAAGGTGGAGGCATCAAACGAGATGGTGGCCAACTGCAGCAAAACCTGATCGGAATCGAGCCTGGCGTAGTCGGCGCCCCTCACCAGCCGGACCACGCCTCGCTGCGTCACCGCCACGCCTTTGGGACTTCCCGTGGACCCCGAGGTATACATCACATAAGCCAATTGATCGGGGTCCGCTGCCCTGGATTGGAGGTCGCCGACCGGCTCGGCAGTGACGGCGCCTTCGACCGAGACCGCCTGCAAACCATCGGTGGGCAGTTGTTGAGCCAGATGCTCGCGGGTGAGGACTGCCTTCACTCCAGCATCCTTGACCATCTGTGCCAGGCGTTCCCGAGGGTAGGACGGATCCAAAGGCAGATAAGCCGCTCCGCTGCGCAAGATGGCCAACAGACCCGCCACCATCTCGACCGAGCGCTCCAGGAAGATCCCGGCCAAAGCGTCAGCTGAGAGGCTGCCGGCCAGGCGAACGGCAATCCGACCGGAAAGCCTTTCCAGTTCCGCATAGCTGAGATGCAAGTCCTGGGATTGGCTCTCTTTCAGCAGGGCCGTGCGATCCGCATTTGCTTGGACTTGATCGACGAAGCAGTCGAAGATCCCTGCTTGAACCTCCGTCTGATGGAATGGATTCCAAGTTGCCAGCAGCTCGCGCTTTTCAGTCTCATCCATCCAGGGAATCTGAGGTACAGGACGGGCCGGATCCTCAACGATTCCCTCCAAAAGCCTCCGGTAGCGGTGCAGCATCAGACGGGCTGTGGATGAATCGAAGAGGTCGGTTGCGTAAGTCAACGACCCCGCCAATCCCCGCTCGTCCCGGCCGATCTGCAGCGACAGGTCGAAGCGGGACGAAGTGGTGCCCGTCAATATCGGGCTCAGCTCCAAACCGGCCAGGTTCAGAGCTTCTCCCGGGGTGTTCTGCACGGCGAACATCACCTGAAAGAGGGGCGAATGGCCCAGCGAACGCTGCGGCTGCAGGGCTTCGACCACTTGCTCGAATGGAACGTCCTGATGCGCAAAAGCGTCCAGAGCCATCTCGCGGACCCGGTGCAGCAGCCGGTCGAAGCTCTCCTCTTCGCGCAACCGGATGCGCATCACCAGCGTGTTGACGAAAAAGCCGATCAGGTTTTCCGTCTCGGCACGGTTGCGATTGGCAATGGGAGTGCCGACCGTGATGTCCGACTGATCGCTGCAGCGATAAAGCAAAACTTGAAATGCCGTCAGTAAAGCCATGAACAATGTGGCATTTTCTGCCTTACATACCCGCTCTACTGTATCCCCTAGCCGGACGGGCCAGCGGAAGGGTTCCAGGGCGCCCCGGTGGCTGGGCTGGGCAGGCCTGGGTCGGTCACTGGGAAGCTTCAAGACGGAGGCTCCCTGCAGCTGCCGCTTCCAGAAGCCCATCTGACGTTCCAGCACCGGACCGCTCAGCCAGTTGCGCTGCCAGACGGCATAGTCGGAGTACTGGATGGGGAGGGGGGGCAGGGAAAGTTCGCGGTTCGCAGTTCGCAGTTCGCAGTTGGCGGATTCCGGATCTTCCCCTTCCGCTTTCTCCACTGCGAACTGCGAACTGCGAACTGCGAACCTGTACAGGGCGGAAAGTTCGCGGACCAGGACACCCATCGACCAGCCGTCCGAGATGATGTGGTGCAGGGTGGCCAATAGG
>JANQFM010000646.1 GCA_028277865.1 Acidobacteriota bacterium | reverse complement strand
CTTCCGCCCGACCTTGGACCTTGGACCTTGGGCTTTGGAGCGAACTCCCCGGCCAGATAGGCGTCGCGGCAGGCTTGGGAATCGGGTTTGAAGGCAGGTCCGCCCCGTCGGAAGTTTCCGCTTTCGGACGGGCAGCGGGCCCTCTGGTTTTTGCAGCAGCTGGCGCCTCGAAGGAGTGCGGACAACATCGCCGCCGCACTTCGGCTGCGGGGGCCGCTGGACAGCGATGCGCTGCGGCGCTGCTGGCAAATGCTGATCGACCGGCATCCCAGCCTGCGCACCACCTTTTTCGAGCAGGATGGCGAGCCGGGCCAACAGGTCCATCCCCGTCTCGATCTGGACTTCCCTTCCCACGAGGCGCCTGCGACCTGTATGGACGACCTGCGCACCAGCCTGGAATCAGAGGCCTTCCGGCCCTTCGACCTGGACCAGGCCCCCTTGCTTCGCCTGGCTTTGTGGCACCTTGGCCGGTACGACCATGTGCTGTTGGTTTCGGTCCATCACATCGTGGCCGACTTCGCTTCACTGGCCGTGCTCTTCGGGGAGCTGGAAGGCTTGTACGCCCAGGAAACAGGCGGGCCGGAGGCGGAGCTTCAGCCTTTGCCCCTGCTCTACAGCGACTACGTGCAATGGCAGCGCAAGCTCCTGGACGGCCCTCACGGGGAGCGTCTTTGGAATTACTGGCATCAAGTGCTGGACGGCCCCTTGCCCCAGCTGGAACTGCCCACCGACCGGCCCCGTCCGCCGCTGCTGCCGGAAAGAGGCGCATCGCGCAGCTTTCAGCTGGACGCACGGCTGCTGGGAAAGTTGGAGGAATTAGCCCGTCGTCACCAGGCCACACTCTTCATGACCTTGCTGGCGGCATTTGAGGTCTTGCTGCACCGTTATTCGGGCCAGACCGACCTGCTGGTGGGAACCCCCACCTCGGGCCGCAGCGATCCGCGTCTTTCCCGGCTGGTGGGGTACTTTGCAGGGCCGGCGGTGCTGCGCACCAGTTTGTCGGGCGATCCGGCTTTCGTGCAGCTGCTGCACAGGGTTCGCGGCACGGTGGCTGATGCCCTGCAGCACCCCTACCCTTTCATCCGCCTGGCCGAACGCCTGCAGCCTGTCCGCGACCCCGGCCGCGCACCGCTTTTCCAGGTGCTCTTTTCCTTTCAGCAGGCCACCCAAGCCGAACAGCAATCCCTGGCCGCCTTCGCTCTGGGCGAGGAAGGGGCGCGCCGGAATCTGGGTCCGCTGCAGATGGAATCGCTGGCCTGGAGCGAGCGTCCGGTGCAGTTCGACGTGACCCTGATGATATCCCACTGTCAAGACGGCTTGGCTGCCTCATTGCAGTACAACGCCGCCCTTTTTGACGGCGCAACGGCTCAGCGAATGCTCAACCAGCTCGCCTGGCTGCTGAAAGCCGTAGTTGAAAATCCCGAATGCAATCTCTCCAGGATTCCCCTGTTGGGCGCGGCGGAACGCTTTCAGGCCTTGCAGGAATGGAATGACACTGCCCAATTCGGCGACGGGCAATGCGTCCACCAGCTGATCGAAGCTTCGTGCGAGGAACGTCCCGACGCCGTGGCAGTGGTGCTGGCTTCAGGGGGCGAGGGAGAAGCAGCGCTGAGCTTCTCTCACTTGCAAGAGCGTACTGCCCGGCTGTCCCGGCTCTTGATCCGCTCGGGGGTGGGAGCTGAGGTTCCGGTGGGAATCCACCTGCAGCGCTCGATCGAAATGCTGATCGGAGTCGTGGCCATTCTGAGGGCCAACGGCGCTTACCTGCCCCTGGACCCGGCCTTTCCCGAAGCGCGGTTGCAGCTGATGCTGGAGGACTCCCGAACCCCATTGCTGCTCAGCTCCGATCCCTCGAAGTGGCCTTGCACATCTGCTGAGATCTGTCCGGACACGGGTGCCAGCCTGTGCCGATTGATTGGCGATGCGCCCGCACGGACAGGAATCGCCTGCGGGCCGGACAACCTGGCTTACCTGATCTATACCTCGGGATCGACCGGGCGGCCCAAGGGAGTCCAGGTGCCTCATCGGGGAGTGGTCAATTTCCTGCGCTCCATGGCCCGCCAACCCGGATTGACGCAAGGAGACGCCCTGCTCTCGGTCACAACCCTCTCCTTCGACATCTCAGCCCTGGAGCTCTTTTTGCCTTTGATGACCGGTGCCCGACTGGTGCTGGCCGACCGCAACACCGTGGCGGACGGCGCAATGCTCCAAGACACCCTGGCCAGCTGCCGGATCACAGCCCTGCAAGCCACTCCTGCTACCTGGAGACTGTTGCTTAACTCGGGCTGGGAGGGGCGAAAGGGACGGGCGCCCGCCGTATCCCCCTCCGAAATGACCCCGGTGCCCCTTCGGGCGTTTTGCGGCGGGGAGGCGTTGCCGCGCGATCTGGCACGGCGCATCCTTCGCAGGGCCGGCCGACTGTGGAACCTCTACGGCCCCACCGAGACCACCATCTGGTCGTCCCTGGAGCATGTCGAAATAAAAAGGACAGAAAGAGAGTTTCGCGCAAAGACGCCAAGCCGCAAAGCACGAGCGCAAAGGACTCAGGAATTCGGGACTGTCCCCAATGCAAGCCTGGAAAAAAAGGGGACTGTCCCCATCGGACGCCCCATCGGCAATACGTCGATCCATTTGCTCAGTCCGGCACGAGAGGTGTTGCCGGTTGGGGTTGCCGGCGAGCTTTGCATCGGTGGCCTGGGAGTCGTGCGGGGATACTGGCAGCGCTCTGGACTGACCGCCGACCGATTCATCCCTGACCCCTTTGGCGCATCACCCGGCGACCGCCTCTACTGCACCGGCGACCTGGCCCGGCACCGTCCCGACGGCTGCTTGGAATTCCTGGGTCGCCTGGATCACCAAGTCAAGCTGCGCGGCTTTCGCATCGAACTGGGCGAAATCGAAACGGCTCTGGAATCCCATCCGCAGGTGCGCCAGGCAGTGGTGACGGCCAGAGATGAGCGGCTGGTGGGGTATGTGAGCAGAGGAAGTAAGAAGTCAGAAGTCAGGAGTCAGGAAGAAGGGAAAGGGAGGGTTCGCGGTTCGCAGTTGGCAGTTGGCAGTTCAGAGGGGGATTCCGGAACCTCTGCTTCCGACTCCGTTCCCTCCAGCCTCTCCGCATTCCTCCGCCAGACCCTTCCCGACTACATGATCCCTTCGGTGCTTGTGGAGTTGGAGAGCTTTCCCTTGACGCCCAACGGGAAAGTGGACCGCAAGAAGTTGCCTGCGCCCAGTTCGCAACGCCCCGAGCAGGACTCGGAATTTGTGGCGCCGCAATCCCGGCTGGAAAAGGAAATCGCCGCAGTCTGGAAGGCGGTCCTGCAGGTGGACAGGGTCGGTCTGGAGGACAACTTCTTCGACCTGGGAGGCCATTCGCTGCTGCTGGCCAAAGTCCACTCCCGCCTGCGCGACCGACTCGACGACCGCCTCACCATGCTCGACCTTCTTCAGCATCCCACTGTCGGATCTCTGGCCCAAGAGCTAGTTGGCAGTTCGCGGTTCGCAGTTCGCAGTCCAAAAGAGGAGACCGGGAACCGGAAACCGGTAACCGGCAGAAGGAAGGGATCCCAGCAAGCGAAGCCGGGAGCGCCCGCATCCCTGCGGGCTCTGGGGTCGCCTCTGCCCGACTCCCCCTCTGCCTCTGAAACCCCCAGCCCCCAGCCCCCAGCCTCCAGCCATCCCCAGCAGCCTCTGGCCATCATCGGGATGGCTGGACGCTTTCCCGGCGCTTCGAGTGTAGCTCAGCTCTGGGAACGCCTTTGCCGCGGCGAGGAATGCACTTCATTTTTCAGCGATGAGGAGCTGATCGCCGAGGGTCTGGATGCTGCTTTGTTACGGAATCCCAACTACGTCAAAGCAGCCGGCGTTTTGGAGGAGGCGGAAGAGTTCGACGCCGAGTTTTTCGGCTTCACGCCCCGCGAAGCCGAGTTGATGGATCCCCAGCACCGGGTCTTTCTGGAATGCGCTTGGCAGGCTTTGGAGGATTCCGGCTACGACTCGCTGCGCTATGCGGGCCGCATCGGGGTATTTGCGGGCGTGGGCATCAACAGCTATTCGCATCAGGCCGGACTGGAGGACCTGCATTCCCCAGCGGCCCGCTACCAGGCATTTATCGGCAACGACAAGGACTTCGTGCCCACCCGTGTCTCCTACAAGCTCAACCTGCGCGGACCCAGCCTCAACGTCCAGACGGCCTGCTCCAGTTCGCTGGTGGCCGTCCACCTGGCTTGCCGCAGCCTGCTGCAAAGCGAGTGCGACATGGCATTGGCGGGAGGCGTGACGGTACGCTTTCCCCAAAAGTCGGGCTATCTCTACGAAGAAGGCGGAATCCCCTCTCCGGACGGGCATTGCCGGGCCTTCGACGCTCAGGCGCAGGGGACAGTCTTTGGCAATGGGGCCGGCATCGTGGTGCTCAAGCCTTTGCAGGCAGCCCGTCGTGACGGGGACCGCATCCTGGCGCTGATCCGGGGGACGGCCATCAACAACGACGGGTCGTCCAAGTTGGGCTACACGGCGCCCAGCGTTGAAGGCCAGTCCGAGGTGATCACTCAGGCGCTTGCGGCAGCAGGGACGCCTGCTGAGTCGATTTCCTACCTGGAATGCCACGGCACTGGCACACCCTTGGGCGATCCCATCGAAGTGGCCGCCCTGCAGCAGGCCTTTCAATCCACGGGCAAGCCTCCTCAACGCTGCCTGCTGGGATCGATCAAGACCAACCTGGGTCATCTGGATACCGCAGCCGGGGTGGCAGGCCTGATCAAGACTGTACTGGCCCTCAAGCACTCCAAGATCCCTGCCAGCCTGCATTTCGAAAAGCCCAATGGCGAAATCGACTTTGAAAGCGGGCCATTTCGAGTCAACACTGAGTTGAGGGATTGGACGAGCCGGAATGGGCCGCGCCGTGCGGGGGTCAGTTCCTTCGGAATCGGCGGAACCAACGCCCACGCCGTACTCGAAGAGCCGCCTCAAGCCGAGCTGTCGGATCCGTCCCGCCCCTGGCAGCTATTCCTGCTCTCGGCCAAGACTCCTTCTGCCCTGGAAAAGATGTCGCTGCGGCTCTCGGCGGCAATGCAGGACAATGCTGAAGCGGACGGCTGGTTGGCGGATGCGGCATACACTCTGCAAATCGGACGTCGCTTTTTCGATCAGCGTCGCCTCTTGCTGGCCCAGACGGCCCATGAAGCCGCCGAGCTGCTCAGAAATCCCGATCGCGAGCGAGTCTTCAGCGCCGCAGCCCCTCAAGAGCGTCCCTCAGTCGTCTTCCTCTTTCCCGGGCAAGGCGCCCAGTACCCCGGCATGGCCCAACAGCTTTACGAAACCGAACCGATCTTCCGGCAGGAACTGGATCAGGCGGCGGAGATGCTCATCGACCCGTTGGGAGTGGATTTGAGGTCGGCGATTGCGGGTCCAAATTCCGAAGTCGGAGATTCTGGGTTTTCGAGAGGCGAAATCCCAATTCCTCGGCTCCAAGACCATGACTCTGAGAAGACCTTGGACCTTGGACCTTGGACCTTGGACGTCGACGCCACTTCCTTCGCCCAACCCGCCCTCTTCGCCATCGAGTACGCCTTGGCGAAGCTATGGATCTCCTGGGGAGTCGAGCCTGGGGCAATGTTGGGCCACAGCGTGGGCGAGTATGTGGCGGCTTGCTTGGCCGGGGTCTTCTCGCTGGAGGACGCCCTCAAACTGGTGGCGATGCGGGGACGATTGATGCAGTCGCTTCCGGAAGGGGCCATGCTGAGCCTGGACTTGCCGGAAAGCGAACTTGAGCCGCTGCTGAAAGAGCCGCTGTCGCTGGCCGCCGTCAACGGACCTTCCTCCTGCGTGGTTTCGGGTCCGCTGCAGACCATCGCGGAGCTGGAAGACAGCTTGCAGGAAGAGGGCATCCCGGCGCGGCGGCTGCACACCTCGCATGCCTTCCACTCCTCCATGATGGATCCCATTGTGGAGGAATTTCAGGCCCAGGTGGCCCGTCTTCCCCGCCAGGCGCCGCGCCTGCCCTGGATTTCCAACCGAACCGGCAACTGGATCACTGCCCAACAGGCCACTGATCCGGCTTACTGGGCGGAGCACCTGCGCCACACGGTGCGCTTTTCCGAGGGTGTAAGAGTGCTATTGCGGCAAGAGGATTTCATTTTCTTGGAAGTCGGCCCGGGACACACGCTGAGCACCTTGGTACGCCAGCAAGCAAAGGGACGCACGGTGCTCAACTGCATGCGCCATCCGCGCGACCCCCAGCCGGACAGCGCAGTGTTGCTGCGCGCGCTGGGGCGGCTCTGGCTGGCAGGTGCCGAAGTCGACTGGACGGCCTTTTCCTTTCACGAAAAGCGGCTGCGCGTCCCGCTGCCCACCTATCCGTTCGAGCGCCGGAGGCATTTTCTGAAAGCGCCACGCAAAGCTGCCCAGCTGGTCGCATCGGCTGAGTCAGACCTTTCACAGTGGTTTCACCTGCCGGTTTGGCAACAGTCTGCTCCTCCAAATCCGGCTGCCCCTGCCCAGCAGCCTTTTCTCTGGCTGCTCTTTACGGACCAATCCAAGATGGCCCGGCATCTGGTCCGGCAGCTGCAAGAGCGTGCAGAGCATCTGGTGATCGCCGAGTGGGGACAATCCTTTGAACGTCTGTCCGAGCGCCGTTTCAAGATCAACCCCGGCCGTCCCGAGGACTACCGCGAGCTGATGCAGGCTTTGAAGCAGGAGGATCTGCAGCTACGGCGCATCGTTCACACCTGGAACTTGACAGAAAACGAGGGACAGTCGCCGGCTGAAAGCCGTCTGCGCAGCTTCGACAGCCTGCTCTTTTTGGCCCAGGCGCTGGAGGTCGCCGGCTTGGGGCAGTCGATTCAGTTGGACGTGCTCTCCAGCCACCTGCACCGCGTGGCGGGCGAAA
>JANQFM010000623.1 GCA_028277865.1 Acidobacteriota bacterium | reverse complement strand
CCCTGGGCCTGGGTGCGCAGCACAAAGCGCTGGCCCTTTTGCTCGACTTCGATCTCCTGCAAGGAGTCCAGGTCCTGGATCACGTCGGCCCACTCGAAGGCCCAGCCCCTCTCCTCCAGGCGGCCCTGCAGCTCCTTGCGCAGCATCAGGGCCAGGAAGGAGCAGAAGACGTGGCCCCGGATGGTGTCGTCGCACTTGTGGTAGACGGGGCGCGTCTCCAGCAGCGACTTGACGGAGCGGAACATCTGCTCGACCATCCATAGCTGCTTGTACTTGAGCGCCACCTCCTCGGCGCTCAGCTGCAGGCTGGTGCGCAAGACCCATTTGCCGTCGTAGCGCGCCTCGGCGGCCACCTTGGCCTCGTCGATCTGAAAGCCCCCTTTGAGGCGGCGCAGGTACTTGCGGTAGCCCTTGTTGCCGACCAGCTGCTTGCTGGAGCCCTTCAGCTTCCCGCGCAGCGACTCCAGGATGGCTTCGCGCGCCAGGGCGTCCGTGCGGGCCTGCTCGCAGTTCAGGCACAGGATGCAGCGGCGGTCCTCCACCATCACATTCTTGACCTTCAGCGGGGCCGGGTCCTTGGGCCGGGCCCGCGGCGGGCGCACTTCGCGGTAGCGCCCGGCCCGGCTGAAGACCTCGTCGCGGGCCTCCTTGGACGAGCGCATGCGCACCCCCAGGATGTAGTCCCAGCCCCGTTCGCCCGACTCCAGCTGCCTGATCGTCTTTTGGCTGATCATGCCCCGGTCGGCCACGATGCAGATGCGCCGGATCGAAAAGCGGCTGCGCAGCCGGTCCACGACGGGGATGAGCGTCTTGACGTCCGTGGTGTTGCCCGGCCACATCTCGCAGCAGATGGGCACGCCCTGGTCGTCCAGCACGACCCCCACGATCATCTGGGGCCGGTCCGGGCGGCGGTCCTTGCTCTTGCCCCGCTGCCCGATGCTCTCGCCGCCCCGGCCTTCGAAGTAGATCGAGGTGGTGTCGAAGAAGACCAGCTCCAGGCTGGTGAACAGGCCGCGGCGCCTGGCGAACAGCTTCTCCTCGATGGCGTCCTTGGTGCAGCGGGCCGCAAAGGGGGTCCGGCCTTGCTGCTCCTCGAAGCGCAGCGGCTCGCCCAGCCAGCCCATGGCCCGGTACAGCTGATGCAGCTGGATCTGGCCGGCCCCCTCGATCCGATAGCCCTGCTTCCACTTCTCGGCCGCCCGGTCCGAGCCGGGGTCGAACAGCCGGTGCAGCACGGTCAGGAAGATTGCTCTTTCCAGGTCGAAGCGGTGGTAGCGCCCCCGCATCAGGGAACGGACGGCCTCGGGGCAGCCCAGCTCCTTCCACAGCCGCTCGAAGACCAGGGCCGGGCCGATGCGCCGGCTGCCGAGCTGCGGCGCTTCGCCGCGCCGGTGGGCGGACAGCACCAGCAGGGATTCGCAGAAGCGCGAGGCCGACTGCACCAGCGCCTCCAGCTCGCCGGACTCCTGCAGGCGGTCCAGCCGCCCCAGGGATGCCAGCACGCGCTGGCGGACCTTGCCGTCTTGCCAGCGGTTTTCCACAATCTGGAGGTAGGCTCGGTTTCCAACTTTTTTGGCGCGCACGAACATGACGGGAACATGTTAGCACTAGAGGCTGACGGTCAAAACATCGATCATGAAAGGTTTGCAATGGTATCAGGCTTGATATTCTTGGCACTAGGATTCGAACACGGCAAAAACCTCGCTCTTTTATTTTCAACAACTTACAAGGATTTTGGGGCAGTTTTGGTGCTCAAACTGTAGAAGATGAGCCAGGCGCTGCAGGCTGCACCGGCCCGCGCAGGCCTTGCCCTCGTCCCGCTCCCGGAAGCGGTCCTGGCCGCTCGGATCCCTCTTGCCCGCCAGGACCCCATGCAGCACGTCGCGGCGAAGGGCGTCGTGGTCGTTCAGGTCCTCGTAGCCCAGCGCCAGCCCGTAGACCCGCTGCGAGAGCATCTCCGTGACCGAATGCTCGATCAGATGCGGCTTGCGGCGGTCCTGGAAGCATTCCGACAGCTGGCGGATCACACCGAAGCGGCCCTCCACCTCGCGCAGCAGCAGCCCTCCGCCGTCGCTTGTCAGCCTGCCTCCGTTGAAGTCGCACACCACTTGGCGGCTTCCCAGGGGTTGCATTTCCAGCTTGTTGGCTCCACACTCTGTTTTCATCAACGGGTACCTCCTGTGGTTGGTAAGTTGTTCTTTTTACAAGCCTTATACCACAGAGGTACCCACATTTTTTCTCACTTCATGAGATATCCGGGCTAGGAGATTTTCATAGTTTTCTTCCCTCATCCCCTTGAGGTGCAGCCTGAATGCAATTTTACGCGCAAGCAGCACAAGATGCTGGCGATCCGACTTTATCCTTTTGACCTCCTTATAGACATCATATACGCCTGTCAATAAGTTAAGCCATTCCTGGTAAAGCCTTACCTCACTGATAGGTAACGGCACATTATTTTCTTGAAGCACACACATTGCTGTTGCTAGTAGAGGATTACGTACTACATCAGCGACTTCGGGGTTCCTTGAGAGATGCTTCAGGACTTGTTCGAGATTATCAGATTGGTCCCCCCTAAACCAACTCTGGATGAATTGCTCTTGCTGTTCGTCAGTAAATGGCATCAGCGTCACTCCAACAAATGGAATACGCTCAGCAAACTCACCGGATATCCGGGAGGATGTCACCAATTGAAGCCGGGGATATTGTTCCGAGAACGCGACCAAAGAACCTATAATCCAAGGGGCGTAGGCAAATGCCTCGTCAATACTATCTAACAAGACAACTCCACCCTGCCGGGCTTCGTCGGCGAACTCTGATACGGTGTAAGTCGCGCCTATCGAATTTAGGAATCCCACTAAGCCTGCATCGAGTGGCCTTTTGATTCCATGCTGCTTGGCATCAAAGGTCGGGTGTTGGGGAACAAATTTTACGACCTGGGATAGGGGTGCGAAGACTAGCAACTTGTCCTGACTCCCAGAATTGAAATGCCGAAAGGCATACATTTGCAGGGCGGTGGTTTTCCCAGCACCAGCATCTCCGAGAACGGCGATATTAAGCCCAGTGTCCAGCGCTAGGTCCACCGAAAGCGAAAGGCGTGTAAAATCCGACGCTGGCCTGTCTAGGTGTTGGACTCCTAGAATCTCTTTCCCAATTTTATTCTTAAGGATACTTCCGGCCACCGAAAAGGCCTCCTGAGAGAACTCAATGAACTTCCTGAGTTTTGCAGGCGTAGGATGCGCCTTATTGAGTGCAGTTGCCTGATTGCGAATCTCCTCCCTTAGACCATCGAGCATTCTGGCTAGCTTGGCGCCGTTCAAAGTTATGTTAACATCCAGTTTCGGAGCCAGTTCTGAATGTGCGAGTGCAGTCTTTCTCTTATCGTTGCATTTTGAAGTGATAAACCAAAGTCTTTCCAAATCCTGGTGGACACCAACTTCTTTAAGGCTTCTAGATTCTTGCAAATAATTTTTGAATTTCGCGTAGTCAGAGCCTCTGAGAAGCTCAAGAGATCTTTCTAACGCATTCGAGATTCCAAGAGAACCCTGAGAATGTCGTCCAGTCTCTTTACGTAGCGCCTTTACTTGGATTGCCTCAGTTAGTTCGTTAATCTCTTCGGAGACTTCTAGAACCGCACTCAGGTGACCGATCGGATTCACCCGGAGCAGTTTCGGCGCTGCGTCAGCCGCTACCGGGGCGATTACAGGGTGCGGAAGTTTTCCTGCTGGGATCAGTTCCTGGCCATGTCTTTCGGCCAGCTCACCTACCGGGGGAGCCTGCGGGACATCGAAGCCTGCCTGCGCTCCCGCAAGCCGCAGCTTTACCACATGGGCTTTGGCTGCGAAGTCGCCCGCAGCACCCTTGCCGAGGCCAACGAGCGGCGGGACTGGCGCATTTACGCCGACCTGGCCCAAGACCTCATCCGCAAGGCGAGGATGCTGTATGCCGGCGAGGATCTGGGCCTGGAACTGGAGGAGACGGTGTACGCCTTCGACTCCACCACCATCGACTTGTGCCTGAGCCTCTTCCCTTGGGCGCGGTTCCGCCGCCGCAAGGCAGCCATCAAAGTGCATACCCTGCTGGACTTGCGGGGAGCCATACCCACCTTCATCGAGGTCACGGAAGGCCGCCGGCACGATGTCGCCATCCTGGACTCGCTTCTGTTCGAGCCAGGAGCCTTCTACGTCATGGACCGCGCCTACGTGGATTTCAGAAGGCTCTACGCTCTCCGGCAGGCGTCGGCATACTTCGTGATCCCGGCCAAGAGGAACCTGCGTTTTGTCCGCCGC
>JANQFM010000589.1 GCA_028277865.1 Acidobacteriota bacterium | reverse complement strand
GCCTCCGGCGGCACTATGGACCAGCACCCAATCGCCGGGCTGGGCGTTTCCCAGGGTGATGAGGGCGTACCAGGCGGTCAGCGTCTGCACGGGGAAGGCGGCGCCCTGCTCAAAGCTCCACTCCTCGGGCAAAGGCATGCAGTAGGCTGGCAGGCTGTCGATGACTGAGGCATAGCCGCCGAAACGGATGACTCCCATCACCCGGTCGCCGGGGGCAAAGGAGGAGACGCCCGGGGCGACCTCAGTGACTTCTCCTGAAAACTCCAGCCCTGGAATGAAGCTGCCCTTCGGAGTGGCCGAATAAACTCCCAACAGCGCGAAGATATCGGCGAAATTGAGTCCGCAGGCCCGTGTCTGGATTCGCATGTGACCGTCAGGGAGGCTGGTCACACGCTCTTCCTTCAGTGTCAGCCGATTCAAGGATCCGGCTTGGGGCGTTCGCCAGACCCAGCGGGACGTGCGGGACATGCTCAGCAGGGTAGGAGATTTCTCGTCAAGACGCAAAAAAAGGAGAAGGGGATAACCGCCGAGAGCGCAGAGAGAAGAGGCAGAGAGCGCAGAGAAGCCCCCTGCTGTTCTCGTCGGTGAGCACAGGAAAGCGCTCAAGGACGATTCCGGCTTCCAGATAGGACGCTGCTGAGATCGAGGCTTTTGGATCATCTGCAGAAGAGAGTCGCCATCCGGCTCGTCGGCTAAAATGGCAAGCAGCCAATTCGCGGGCAAGCCGCTCAGTGTTCGAGGAGGGGATAACCGCAGAGATCGCAGAGCAAAGACGCAGAGGAGGCGAGAAGAGAAGATGGATGACAATGCTTTGACGGCACTGCGGCTTTCGTTGCAGGTAGCCTCGACAGCTACGCTGCTGGTGCTGATTCCAGGGGTGATGCTGGCCTACTTGCTGGCTCGCTTTGAGTTTCGCGGCAAGAGTCTGGTGTCGGCCTTGGTCGGACTGCCTTTGGTGCTGCCCCCGACGGCGGTGGGCTATTTGCTGCTGGAAGCTTTCTCCATGCAGGGCATGCTGGGACGGGAAGCACTGGGATTCGACTTGGATGTCCTGCTGACCTGGAAAGCGGCCGTGCTGGCTTCGGCGGTGATGTCCGTGCCTTTGGTGGTGCGCACGGCCCGAGTGACCTTTGAGGGCGTCGATCCTCGCCTGGAAATGATGGCCCGCACACTGGGCCACGGGCGCTTGGCCACCTTTGCCCGCTACACCCTGCCCCTGGCCTCCAAAGGGCTTTTGGCGGCGGCTATTTTGGGGTTTACCCGGGCCATCGGCGAGTTCGGCGCCACGGTAACCATCGCCGGGAACATTCCGGGCCGTACCCAGACGCTGGCCTCGGCGATCTTTTCGGCCCAGCAAGTGGGCAATGACCGTGAAGCCTACTTCCTGTTGGCCGTTTCGCTGTCCGTCGGTTTGAGCGCCATTCTCGTCTCAGAACACCTTGCCCGTCGCCGTCCGCTCAGGGCTTCACTTCCCTCTCCAGGAGCTGCCTGATGAGTGCGCAAACCCAGGCTGGGGCTAGATTGGAAGTTCGCATCCGGTTGCCATTGGACCGATTCGAGCTGGAGGTCGACTTCCGAACCGGCCATCAGGTGACAGGTGTCTTCGGCGCATCCGGAGCGGGCAAGACCAGCCTGCTGGAAACGGTGGCCGGACTCAGGCGCCAGGCAAAGGGACGCATCCGGCTGGGCCGGGAGGTGTGGCTCGACTCCAAATCGGGGACTTACCGGCGTCCCGAAGAGCGCCACATCGGCTACGTCCCCCAGGACGGGCTGCTCTTCCCTCACCAGGACGTGCGCCGCAACCTTTTAGCCGGCGCTGCCCGAGCCCGCCGCAACGGCGGACGCCTGGAGGAGACCTTTTCCTCCGTGTGCCGCTTGCTGGAGTTGGAAACTCTCTTGGGACGCCAAGTGTCCACCCTGTCAGGCGGCGAACGCCAGCGGGTGGCCCTAGGACGGGCGCTTTGCTCCGGTCCCCGCCTGCTGCTGCTGGATGAACCCCTGGCCTCGCTCGACCTGCCCTTGCGCCGCCGCGTATTGCCCTTTTTGCGCCGTGTGCGGAGGGAATTCCAGACCCCCACGCTGCTCGTCTCCCACGACCCCGCCGAGGTGCAGGCTCTGTGCGACGAGTTGATCGTACTGCAAAAGGGACGCGTCATCGCCCGCGGCTCGCCCCGTCAGGTGCTGACCGATCCCAAGGTCTTCCCGCTGGCCGAAGAAGCCGGCTTCGAAAACCTGCTGCCCGGATTCCTGCTCAGCAGCCAAGGCGCCACCAGCCGGGTTCGCCTGGGAAGCCCGGTCAGCTCGGTCCAGTTGACTACGCCCCGCTTGACGGCCCGCCCAGGCGACGATCTTCTGGTGGGAATCCCCGCCCATGAGATCCTCATCGCCACTCGCCTGCCCCAAGGCCTTTCCGCCCAAAACATCCTGCCGGCCGAGGTCACCTCGGTCCAGGATTTGGGAGGCCTTCGGCTGGTAAGGGCCGCACTGGCACCGGACATCCCCGATCTGGCCATCGAAGTCACCTCGCAAGCTATGTCCGACCTGCAACTGGAGCCCGGCAAGCCGGTGCACCTGATCATCAAGGCCACTGGCTGCAGCGTCTACGCGGGACGGGAGGGGAAGGGGGAAGCCCGCGAAAAGCACGAAAATCTGAGCGAAACTTCGCGAAATTGACAGTGAACTAACGTGACCTCTTGCGGGCTTCCAGGGGTGGTCTACAGGGTTCCACGAGGGGCTACCCACTCGGTGGGCTGACCGGTCACTTCGGCGATGACATCGTAGTCGCTGTCGTAGTGCAACACGATCAGGCCGGCCGTCTCAGCTACCGCTGCAATGATCAAGTCCGGAATTGGAAGGCGGTGCCGGCCTGTTTGGGCGAGTTGGGACTGAACGGCAATGGCTCGCTGAAAGCTCTCCTCACTGAGGGGGATGCGACTGTAGGCCAGAGCGCGCCGCATTCGGATCTTCTCATGCTCTTGCGCGTTGCGGGCACTGAACAGGACTTCCAGATCAACGATGGAACAGGTGGCGGCCTCACCCCCATCGATGATTGGCGCCAGCCGTTGCCGGACAGGTTTCAGAGGCATCCGTGCCAAGGCGCTCTTGTCAATCAAATAGCGGGCTTTCATGATCGCCAGGCCTCTGCCATAATCTCCAGCTTGTCGAGGTCCATCCCATCCATCGTCGAGAGAGCTTGGACCTCCTCTCTTCTGGCCTGGGCTCTCAAGACTTCTCGAAAAGCCTCTTCGACCGTTTCCTTGACCGTCTTGGTGGCCAAAATGCGTTTTACGGCATCCAAGAGATCCTGGTTGATTTCAACACTGGTCTTTCGAACAGCCATGATACTTCACTCCTTGACCCAGGCGACAAGGATATCATATCCGGGATCAGCTAGATATCGATTTTGTGCGATTGAGGATTTCTTGAAGCTCGGAAGTCGGAAATAATACCATGCTGTCTGCCCTTATCTCTGCAGCCTTGCAGCCACCGGCTTCCCCCTATTGTAGACTCTTGCCTGAGGAGACCATTGATAGCTAAGAGCGGGCCTCCCCTTATGATTCAAGACCTGACCGTTGATCCGCAACGCCTGCAAAGCCGTATCGAAGAGCTGGCTGCATCAGCCGGCGCTGGGCCGCAAGGCGTCAACAGGCTGGCCTTCAGCCAAGCCGACATCCGGGGACGCCTCTTGGTCGCTTCCTGGATGCGCCAAGCTGGCCTGCGGGTGCGCACAGACCCGGCAGGCAACCTGATCGGTAGCCGTTCGGGAAGCCTAACGGGCCTGCCGCCCGTCCTGATCGGATCCCACATAGACTCGGTTCCCCAAGCCGGCAAGTACGATGGGACAGCCGGCGTCATCGCGGCTCTGGAATGCTCCCAACTGCTGCAAGACAGCCAAATCCGAAACCGCCATCCCCTCGAAGTGGTGGTCTTTGCCGATGAAGAAGGCTCGATGGTGGGAAGCCGGGCTCTCTCCGAAGAACTTTCAGAAGGGATATTGCAGCTCACCACCCAGAGCGGCAAGGTTGTGGGGCAGGGTTTGAGGGACGTGGGAGGCGAACCCCAACGGCTCTCCCAAGCGCTTCGCCGCCCCGGTCAGCTACGGGCTTACCTGGAAATGCACATCGAACAAGGCGGCATTCTGGAATCGGAAGGCGCTGACATCGGCGTTGTGCAGGGAATCGTAGGCATTGCGTGGTGGGAGGTGACTGTACAAGGCTTCGCCAACCACGCCGGAACCACTCCCATGAACCGCCGCCGCGACGCCCTGCTGGCCGCCTCCCGTATGGTAATGGCCGTCAACGAAACGGTGAGGAGTGTCCCCGGACGCCAGGTAGGCACAGTCGGCCGCATCCGGGCAGAACCCGGGGCAGCAAACGTGATCCCCGGACGGGCCGTCTTCTCTTTGGAGCTGCGCGACCTGTCCATGCAGGTCATCGATTCCCTGTTTGAGGAGATCCGCCGCCGCTCCCTGCAAATCCAACAGCAGACCGCAACCCGAATCACTTTCACCCCCCTGGACACCACCGCGCTCCCCGCTTTGACCGATCCGGAAATCCGCCGCATCATCGCCGCCTCAGCCCGCCGGTTGGGCCTGAAAGCCCTGGAGATGCCCAGCGGCGCCGGCCACGACGCCCAAAACATCGCCCGCATCGCCCCCATCGGAATGATCTTCGTCCCCAGCCGAGCCGGAATCAGCCACTCCCCCCGCGAATACACTGCAACCGAGGATCTGGCCAACGGTACCGCCGTCCTCCTGCAAACGCTGTTGGAAATCGATAAGTCAGGCCTCAAGCGTTAAGTTTCAGCTCTGTGTTCTTTTCCTCTCTGTGCCCTCAGTGTCTCCGTGGCCGTCAGGTCAGGGAAGGAGTCAGGAAGCAGGAGTCAGGCATCAGGAAGAAGGAGACGGTGAAAATGAAGGTCCAGGTCCAAGGTCCAAGTCCGAAGTCCGAAGTCCGAAGTCCGAAATTCTCAGGGTGCAAATCTGCCGTTTTCCTTGTTCCAAGTTCTGTGCTCCGGTTCTGGGCCGACAACTGGCAACTGACAACTGACAACCGCAAACTGCCTGTCCCCGTTTGATTTAGGGCACTTGAATCGGTACACTGATGGGCTGTGACCA
>JANQFM010000588.1 GCA_028277865.1 Acidobacteriota bacterium | reverse complement strand
AGCGCCCGTATCCATGTCGAAAATGAAGAATCGGTAGCGGCGCTCCCCTTCGTCGAAGGCGAAGTCGGTCTGTCCGCTGGTGGCGTTGACGTCAGCGCAGCCGCGGGGATCGTCCTGATAGGTCGAGAAGCTCAACCCCGCCGCGTGGGGGCAGGGGAAGAGCTTTTGCAGGCAAGCGGTCCAGTAAAGGCCATTGACTGGGCTGTCCCGCACCACCACGGCGCGTGAGGTGCTGCGGCTGAGCAGAAGGGCGCGGCACATCGAGGCCAGAAGGTCCGTCCGCTCTGCCTCTTCACACAGAAAGACCCCAAGTTCCTCAAGGCTGAACGATTCGGCCGGCTGGATCTGGGACAGATCGACAGGGGGCAGAGGCGGCGGGGCTTCCTCGCCGTCCTCATCGGATTTAAGCCCCTCGCGCCAGCCGGGCCATTCGTAGAAGTCGATCGGCCAGCGGCCTTCAATCGGCGCTCCCTCGCAGACCAGGCTGTGGGCAAAGAAGTTTCCCCATCGACCGCTGTAATCTCGGCCGGAGTAGCAGCTGCGTGTGAGGGCGCTGCGGCCGCTTTCGAGCCTGTAGTAGCGCAGCGCTTTGGGAAAGTCTCTTTCGATCTCCTCCAAGCTGGGCTCGGGGTTGGCGTCTCTGGGAGGACGGTAGACGCCCCGCCTCTCGATTTCCCTCTGCTCGTCGGGCCGGATCCCCGCAGTCAAGGCGCGGACCTGAAAGCCGGCGTGGGCCGATTGCCCTTTGCGACAAGAAGTGTAATGCAGTTGCAAGGCACTCATGGCATCTCCTTCAGGGGCGTCGGGAAGCGGGTATGAGCTTGTGGGTGTAAAGCAGCCACAAGAAGGGGTCTTCGACCCGCCTCGGCAAGACGTGCGGAATTTTTTTGTCGGCGTGCGGATTGCAGCCCAAGGCGCTGAGCCCGAAAAAGCCGAAGCGCTTGTAACGGGTTTCAACCTGATGAAGGATGGTCAAACCGTCCCACTGGGCGAGAAGCGACTGCATTTCTGAGTTGATGGCGTCGAAGTCGGCCATGTCGTAGCCGGCCAAGTGGTTGGGAGTGGAGACTAGCTGGAACTGGGGGCCGACGAGTTGCTCCACCGCGTCGAACTTGGAAAAAGCCACCGCCAAGGGAGTGGAGAGCATGGAATCGGGCGAGATCTCCCGACCCGACAGGATCAGGTTGGTGGTGCGGGTAATGATGTCGGATGTTTCGGTATTGCGGTCCGGCAGCGGCGTACCGTTGAGCTGATCGCGGACTCTGGTCAGCTGAAGCGGATCTAGCAGCAAAAGGATGCCATCGGAGCGATAGATGTACTTGTTGACCGTGGCCATGGTGTCTGAGTCGTTCAGATCCTCTCCGGCGGTATCGAAGAAAACCAGAGTCACCACGCCCTTGATCCTGCGCCTGCCCAGGAAGTCTTTGCCGCTGAAGGTCAGGCTGTAGACCAGGGGCATCTGGACGTCCCGGTCAGCCAGGGCTGAAACGGTTCCCCGGATGACCTGTCCCCGCTGGTAGATCGGCCTATAGAACTGCTCCCGGTAGCGCCGGATGGTGTGATCATTAAGAGGCTCGAGCAGCAAGTCCAGCGCCGGCCCCACCTGCTTGCGGATCTGTTCGATGAGCACGGCCAGATAGTGGCTCTTGCCGGATTCCTTGGCGCCGATGACGGCAAAGATAAGGTTGCGGAACTTGCCGGTGGTATGAGGAAGCTCCATGTGGCAGTGAGGGCAGAGCCTCTTGCGGCTGAGCTGTCTGCAAACCGGGCAGCGGCTCTGCTCCTGGAAGCTGCCCGCGGCGGCAAGCACCTTGCCCATAGGCGCACTGTCTTCCCAGACGTCCTTGCGCACTTCGTCGGGTTCCGGCGGGCAGCGGCTGGCCGGGCTGGCGCATCGGAAGGGCGTCTGATTGAGCCTGTAGCGCTCGAAGCAGTAGGGGCAGACGTGCTTTTGAAGCCGAGCTTTTAGTTTTTGAATCATGGATGGGCACTCCTCCACCTTATGACACCCTGAGAAGCCGCCGCTCGGCAGGCAGCAGGCGCACCTCCTGGGCATGGCTGGCATCTTTGAAAAACATCTTCACGTAAAGCCGGTTCATCCAGTGTTGCCGAGGTATGGGAACGGTGGCCCGGCCGTTGGTGAAGCGCAGGCCCGGAATCTCGGCCAAAACCTGGCCGTCTTTGGGGGAAAGGGGGACAGCCTGCACCTTTCCGACCACCAACATGGGGGGCAGGTCCCGTCGGGCGGCATCGCTGCAGCTCAACTCCAGCCAGGCTTCTTCGATCGAACGCTTGAGCCAGGACTTCTTGACGGCCACCCGGTAGGAGACCGCCACTTGCTGCCCCATGTTTTCGAGCACGCTGGTCCCTTCCGAATAAAGGTCTTTGCCGGAAGCCTTGGCGAATACTGTGAAATAGTGGCGGCGGCGCTCGGCTTGGCCCAATTGCCAGCAGCCTGCCCGCTCATACTGGCGACGGGTGACTCGAAACTGCAGCCCTTGATGGCCTTGAGGATCTTGGGGGAATTTGTCGTAGGCCAGGCAAACCAGAGCGTCGTCGAGCCCCTTGGGCCAGGACCAGGTCAAGGCAATCCCCCGACCGGACCTTCGTGCCGCAAGGGCGGACACCGGATCGAGAGTGGTCACCGAAACGGCCTTGCCGGCCACAGCAGTGCCTTCCCTCACAGAAAGGGGGACGAAAGAGACCTGCCCTTGCTGCCCGCTCAGGCTCACCTGCATGCCGTTTGCAGAGGCGCTGGGAAGGGGAGTGCCAAAGCGATCGGCCTGGGAGATGGGCAGGATCAGCCCCGGCGAATACTCCGGGAGCCGGGTCGTTTGCCGGATCTGAACGGTGGCATCCGAGACGGGTGTCCAGCTCAGCAAGACAGTCTTGCCCTTGCGGGAGCAGCGCAGATCTTCGACAGCTCGGGGCGGCGATATAGGAGTTGCCGAAATCTTGATGCCGGCTGTACTGGTTTCAGTTCCAGGCTGCGAAGGGTCTTCGAAGAAGGTTTTCACCAGGTAGCCGTAGGGTTGGCCGTTCTTCAGTGCAGTGTCGTGAGCACCTTGGCCCGCGACGTTCACTCCGGTTCCATCTTGGGGTCCGGCGGGCGGCTGCCCCACTTTGCGCCAAACGCCAACACGCCTGCAGCCGGGGGGACTCTTCCAGCGCAAGATCACTTCCCGGTTGCCGGCCGAGGCCTCCAGGCGGTCGACTTCCGCTTTGCGCAGGCAAGGGCCGCAACGAGCTGCCTGGTGCGAGGCCACTCCGCCTCGAACCGCATAGACTGCGTAAAAGCAGGCGGCGCCCACCGGCGCCTCGGCATCGTCCACATCCTGTGCGCGGACATCGGCCACCTTCTCCCCATCGTTTTCGTCGCGAGGGGCGCTGCCGGTTTTGCGTATCACCCGATAAGTGACCCTTCGCCCGCTGCCCGCTGCTTTCCAGGTCAATCGAAAACGATTGCCGATGCTGCGGGCCACCAGATTTGCAGGGGGGGGAGGGGGGCTGGAGGCCATCACCTGGAGGGCCGGCTGGAAATCGGCGCAAGCCGCCAGCGCCTCGTCGCAACAGTCCAAGGTCCGGTCCAGGTCTCCTCCGCGGCGGTGCCGCTGGGCTTGCTCGAAAGCGGCTTGCGCCTTGTCCAAGCCCTCCTCGATCTGGCGCCGCAGGGCTCCCAGTCCGGCCTTGCCGTAAAGGCGCTCCAACCGTTCCAGCACAGGACGTGCTGCAACCAGTTGGCGGGCGGCAATCTGCTTTTGCAGGCCCAGGATCTCTGCCTCGCGGTCGTCTTGCTTGCGGCGGATCTTCTTTGCAGCTTCCTGGGCCGGCTTCCAATCCGGCCAGTAGTGCAAAGCCTTTTGAACGCAACGCAATGCCTCGCCGAAATCTCCCTCCAGCGCAAGGCGCTGGCCTTCCTTGAGCAGGCTCTTGACCAGGGGGGCATCCCCGATCTGGCAGCCGCAGCTTTGGCAGGCCGCATTTTGGGTCGGATTCCCGGCGCCGCAGCGGGGGCAATCCATCGACAGCCCTTCACCGCATTGCGGGCACTTGGTGCTGCCGGGGGAAGCCAAGGCGGAGCAGAACCCGCACAGCTGCAGCGCCTCGGAAGGAAGGTCGGCATCGGGCTGGACATTCCACTTGCGCCGTTGGGCGTAATCCTCGATGTAGGCCTTGGCTTCCTCTGTCGGCACGCCGCGCTGCAGAGCCTGCTTGAGCAGGGTATCCATCTCTTCGCGGCTCAAGAAGCCGTCCGAACCGGCGATTTCGAGATTCTCCTTCAGGCCTTGCATGGCCTCAACGGCCAAGTAATTGTCGTATTTCTCCTTGCGGTCCTGACTTTGAAAGAGGCTTTTGCAAGTCCCGGCCAGTTCGTTGCGGGCCGATGCTTCGGAGTCCGTGCGGCCGATCCGTTGGTTTTCTTTGTAGATCTCAATGGCCCGGTCGCTGAGGGCCTTGACTGAGCTGCGCGGGCTCAGCTCCAAGAAGTCGTACAAGTTGGCCTGGGAAAGATGATCCAGATTGCGCCGGATGCTCTTGGCCGTCACCGGATCGATCTGCTCTTTGGCCCGGCGCTGCTGCTTGCTCTGGCCGGGATCGCCTTTGAAGCGTGCTCCGGCTGCCTTCAGGCGCTTCAAGACCTCCGCTTCCGAAAAGGATTGCTTGAAGCGCTCAGCCAGCTTGGCCAGCTGCGGTTGATCAAAAGCGCCGCCGCTGGCCAGGATCACCTGGATGGCCTCGTCCAGCTCTTGAGCCTCAGCTTGTCGTTGCTGCTCGATCAGCTTGCGGGCCTGGCGGGCCTCTTCGTTGCGCGTTTCGGGGTCTTTGAGGACGGCCTCGATCTCCTTGAGAAGGGCCAGGCAGCGATCCGCCTTGCGGCGCGCTTTCGGATTGCCCTGGCTGCGGGCCTTGGACCACTCGCGCTGCTTTTCCCGAATGCGCTGCTCGATGAATCCACAGTCGCTGACAGACGGTTCCAGATCGAGAAGCCGGTAAAAATTTTCCCGGTTCGCCATCCCAACTCCTTAGCTGCGGCGCAAGAAACCTAAAAAAGAGGAGCCGGAGGGATTGCCGCTCCCATGGCTGGCCTGGGAATGGGTTAGCACCTGGGCAATGTTGCTGAAGGTTTCCACCAGCCCGTTCATGCTTGTGAAGAAGCTGGCCTCGTCCGAAGAAGCAATGGCACGCAGGAAGCTGCGGTCAGCGCCGCCAAAGCCGATCGCAATGCTTTCGATCCCCTCGGCATGTGCGGCTCGCGCCTCCTGGATGGCCCGGTCTTGGTCGGCCCATACGCCGTCTGCAAGTGTGATGACGAACTTGGGCGGCTCGGCTCTGGCCAGCAGCCTTCGAACTTCAGAAAAGGGTTGGGCCATATTGCCGAAGCCTGTCTCGCCGATCGACAAGCCTTGGATGGCCCGCTTGATCTTGCGGGCGTTTTGGCTGGCCTTCAGCTTGACCCGAACGGAATCGGCGAATGCGATGATGCCCAGTGAGCAGTGGCTCAGATCAGTGTTGGCCAGGAAGCTCCTGGCCGCTTTCTGGGCTTCTTCCAGCGGTTGGCCGCTCATCGACCCGGAAAGGTCGAAGGCCAGATAGGCGGTGACGTGAACCGATTCAACCGTTTTTTCAGGCGGCTTGAGGAAGCGTTGGGGCACATCCGGGGGAAGATCCTCGACCGACAATTTCAAGCTTCGCCCGCCGCAAGAGCCGGCGACCTGCACCGTGCCGCTCAAGTCATAGCTGTACTCGATGTCGAAGACAACTACCCTGCTGCCATTTGCGGGGATGCCGTGCAGCACGTACTTGCCCAGGTAGGTCACCTCGGCGGGCGATTCGGACTCGCCCTGGGTCATGTAAATCTCCAGAGGGTTGCCTCCGCTGCGGGTGCGATGCTGATAGGGCCGCACTTCCTGGCTGGGTACGGGGGTGTTCTTGGGCAGGATGATGCTGTTGATGAAGGCGGATCGGTCCTCGTTGATAGCGATCATGCCCAGGCTGTGATTGGTGACTTCGACCGTCCGCACCGCGCCGCCCAGATGGAGCAAAGGCCGGCGAGACGCACGGCCAGGGTCACGAGCAGCGGTCAAGGCGGCACCCAAGGCGACCGCTTCGTCCACGTTGACGCCGCTGCTGGGCGGGCGGCCGAAGCTTCGCTGGATGAAGTCATGCACCATGGGCATGCGGGTCGAGCCGCCCACCAGCAGCACTTCATCGACTTCCTCGGGCTGCAGCCCCCGGTCCTCCAAAGCTTTCATTGTCAGGGAGACGGTGCGCTCCATCAGGTCGGCGGTGATCTCTTCGAAGGTGGGCCGGTCCAGTTCATAGCGGCCGCGGTCGCCGCCGTGAAGGATGGAAATGGGGGCGCTTTGAGCGGTGCTGAGGCGCTTTTTGACCACCTCGGCCCGCACCAGCAGGTCGCTGAGGCTCTCCAGGTCGCCCAAGGGATCGTCGCCGAACTCCTCTTCGAAGCGGCTGGCCAGGAATTCGACGATCCGGTCGTCCCAGTCTTTGCCGCCCAGTTCGTGGTCGCCGTCCGAGGTCAGGATGCGGATCTCCCCAGGAGACAGCTTCAGCAAGGTGACGTCAAAAGTGCCTCCCCCCAGGTCATAGACCAGCAAGGTCCTCTCCGGCGAAGAACGGTCCAGCCCATAGGCCACCGCCGCCGCGGTGGGCTCGTTGATCACCTGGAGCACTTCGAGGCCCGCCTGCCGGCCGGCGGCGATGGTGGCCTGGCGCTGCGGATTGCGGAAATAGGCCGGCACGGTGATGACGGCCCGTTGCACGGCCTTGCCCAGCGCTTGCTCCGCATCGCTTTTGAGGGCAGAGAGGATGCAGGCTGAGAGGTCCACTGCGCTGTAGTCCCGGCCATGGGCGTAAAAGACGTAATTGGGCTCGCTCATCTGCCGCTTGAAGAAGGCGGCCGCATGGGGGTCACCGGCCGCCTGGAGTTCCTTGGCCGGCTGACCGACGATGACCTCACTATCCTGGAAGCAAATGACTGAGGGAGTCACGGCCTCCCCGAAGCGGTTGGGCAGAATCGACGGCCGCCCCTGCGAGTCGACAGCAGCGATGGCCGAATTGGTGGTTCCCAGGTCGATGCCCACAGCCGGTCTCATCTTCGATCTCCTTTCAAATAGCAACGGGCAAGCCAGGCAAACCGGAGACCGGCAGGGGAAAGTCCAGATATCTGCGGCTTAAGAGGCTGGATGGTGGCCGGGTCGCCGCTTCTCGAGGCTTCTGTGCGGTCGCTTTCCACCGGTTTCCGGTCTCCGGTCTCCCTCTCAGGCAACCTTCATGGCGAGGTTCCGTCCCTTGGCGGCTTCGATTTCTTCCTGGCTCATGATGGATTCCGTCTCAAAGCGGGCTTCCACCTCGTTGCCGGTGGTGAGGTCGCGCCCTTTCAGCTCCAGCAGCCCGTCGGGCCCTAGATTGAATGTGATCTCGATAGGGGAGGATTGGGGCAGAGGGCGACCGAAAGAGAGCACTGCTTTGCCCACCTCTTGGCAATCGTCCAGCTCGGCTTCCTCCCGGTCCAGCTTATTCTCCATGCAGACCAGGTCCGCTTGAATCTGACCTTCCTCGTAGGTCCCGAACTGCTGGGTCACTGCAGCCGGCACCTTGCTGTCGATTTGGATCAGGTTGGCGACGACTTTCCGATCGTCCTGGTTAATGACCACGACGCCGAAGCTCTTGGAGGTGACGTTGGTGATTTTCTTTTCGACCAGCTCTTTGAGGCCCGGCAATGCGAGGCCGTGGCGTCTGGCCACTTCCTGCTGGGCCTCCTCGACGACTCCCTCATCAACCTCGTCAAGATCGACCTGGCCGCTTTCCGTGCCGGTCTGCCCGGCCACGTGGATCTTGATTTGCTCGTCCAGGTAGCACTTGTAGCCGAATATGGCAGCTCCCTTGGCCACGGCCTGGTTGGGATCGAATTGGCGGACTTCGAAAGGGAACCGCTCCTTGGTGCCCTCAATCACCTGAGGCATGAAGGTGGAGCCGCCCACCAGCAGCAGCTTGTCGATCTTGCCGTACCCTTTCTGTTTGGCTTTTTCGATCTCCTGATCGGTCAGGCTGAAGGTTCGCTCCAGGTATTGGGCTGTGATCTGGTCGAATGCCTCGCGAGTCAGCTCCACGCGAACCCTCTCGCCTCCGAAACGCACCGCCTCAATGACCGAACCTCTGCTGGAAAGGCTCTTTTTGCAGCGCTCCGCCGCATTAAGCAGTTCCTGATAGGTCTCCTGGTCTTCGAGAAGGGCATCGGCGGAAGTGCCGGTCTCCTCGGCGAAGCGTTCGGTGAAGTAGGTGACGATGGCGTCGTCCCAGTCTTTGCCGCCCAACTGGTGGTCGCCGCCCGTGCAGATGACGTTGATCTCGCTGCCCTTGATCTCGATGAGGGTGACGTCGAAAGTGCCGCCCCCCAGGTCGTAGACCAGGATGACTTGGTCCCCTTCCTGTTCCATGCCGTAGGCCAAGGCAGCGGCGGTCGGCTCGGGAATGACGTAGAGGACGTTCAGCCCTGCCAGGACTCCCGCCTGCTTGGTGGCCTCTTTTTCATTGACCCCGAAATAGGCCGGGCAGGTAATGACCACATCCTCCACTTTGCGTCCCGTGATCTGCTCCGCATCGCCCGCCAGCTTTCGCAGGATGAACGAAGAAACGTCCTGGGGATGATAGGTCTGGTCATGAAAAGTGCGTTCCCAGTGGGGATCTGCCATGGCGCGCTTGATTGTCGAAACGCATTGATCAGCGAAGATGGCCACAACTTCCTTGGCAGCCAGGCCGACCACAATATTGTCGGGGTTCTCGAAGTAGACCACAGAAGGAGTGGTGACATCCCCTTCGGCGTTTTGCAGGACCACGGGCTTTCCATGCTCGTCGACGTGAGAAATGCACGAATAGGTAGTTCCCAAGTCAATGCCAAATACTGTTTTCTCGCTCATATCCAGTCCTCCTGTTGTATGAGTGGCAGTGGCCGTCATCAGGCACCTGCCTGGAAGATCAATCCTGATGCCGAGCCAGGGCAGAAACCTCAGCATCTGCGGAGAAGGCATAGACCGCCACCCGCTCCTTTTGCAGCAGTGTTTCGCCCTGCATGAAGCCTGGGCGCAGCCTCCGGGCGATGCGGCCGGCAATCTC
>JANQFM010000579.1 GCA_028277865.1 Acidobacteriota bacterium | reverse complement strand
CATCAAATCGTAGCGGTGCATGAAATCGCTGGCCAGGCCTTCCAGCCTGTGTTCCTTGGTATCATCGACGCTTTCTTCAGGGCGGACCAAACTGGGTTTGAGGCGAGTGCGGACTTCGACAAATACCAATAGCGGTCCATCGTAGGCGACCAAGTCCAGCTCACCGCGGCTGGATCGCCAATTGCGGGCCAGGATGTCCCACCCCAGCCTCCGCAAGTACTTCAGGGCCGCCCACTCTCCCCAGCGCCCCACCAGCGGGCGGCTTGCGCTGGGGCGGAAACCCCAGGGACGCCCCAGCCGCCCTTGCCAGGTTCGAACCGGACCCTCGCGCAGCCGAATCTTCATTTGCCCTCCATTAATCTAATACGCTGCAGCATGCTCGACCTGCGAGATTATTTGGGCCTTTGGTGCTGGTTTCGAAAGATCCTTTCCAGACCGGCAGGGAAAACCGGAATCCGAAAAGGCCAAATCCTGCAATAGCTCACCGTCGACAATTCAGAACTCCTGATTCGAGCGAATTTGATCTGATGCCAAAGGCGGTGCCGACCGGGAGCGCCCGCATCCTGCGGGCCTCTGCTCTGTGGGGTTCCCGGTCACGGCTGGCGGGTGGATCCGGGACTCCAGAGGCCCGCATGCGGGCGCTCCGGTCGGAGGAGGAAGCCCCGGGCTGGCGACAGGAGTTCTGAATTTATCTTCTCCCTTTTCTGCCGGTGTCCGGTCTCCGGTTTCCGGTTTCCCGACCCGTACCCGCCACCGATAGGCCGCTTGACAAAACTCCCTATGCATTCCTAAAATGACGGCCTGTTGAACGGGCGGGAATAACTCAGTGGTAGAGTGCAACCTTGCCAAGGTTGAAGTCGCGGGTTCGAATCCCGTTTCCCGCTCCATCCCCCTCCCTTCGATGCCTCCTCAGCCCTGGCAGAGCCAATTGGTAGCATGCGTCAACGGTTGGGAGGGTTTGCGCTAGTGGGTCGCCTCGGAATTTCGTTATCACAGTCGGCGAGTCATGATTGCCGCGGGCAAGGCGCGCCGACGCAGTTATATCGGGAATCTATCGAGGAGGCGCACCGCAGCCAGGGAGGGTGATGGCGTCTCCGCAGTCGGCAAGCCGTGAGGAATTCGGGCTGGGCTGTCGCGGGCTGATTGGTGGGATGAGCAAGATGAAGTCGCTGATCATCGAAGGAGACCTCGATAGCAGGAGCTTTCTCAAGGAAGCCATGCAACGCCGGGGCTACTCGGTCACCGTCTTGTCCGGAGAGCTGCCGGACCTGGACTCGCTGGGCGCACAAGAGTTCGACTTGATCGTCTTTGACTGGAGGCTTCCGGCCAAAGCCCGCGAGAACATCTGCCAGAGGCTCGCCTCCTCAAGCCGCCGCCGCCAATTCTTTACGCTGGTGGTGGGAATGGGCAGCGAACCCTATTCCTGGCAACAGGCGCTTTCTGCCGGTGCGGATGATCTCATGTCCCTGCCTCATGATTCCTCCCGGCTGGAGGAGAGGCTGTCTGTTGCCGAGCATCACATCCAGCAGAAATCCACGCGGACGGCCGATCAGGATCCGCCTGGCGAAGGAGTCTCCCAAAAAGCCGACACCCTGATCGAACGCCTGACCAGCGAAGAGCTTCAATTGCCTGCCAAACAGGATACAAGCGAGGATCGCTCCGGGGCACCCTTCGAGGACGAGGCGCCTGCACTGGAAGAGGAAGGGCAGCTCTACAAGAGGGCGCAGCTCTTTGCTCTGGATTCGATTTGGAGGGCGGAAAAAGGTCAGGCGCCCGAACTGGAGGCGGGCTTTCAGCTAGTTCGTGAGATGCTGGATTCGCTGCAGGCCAACAGCACTG
>JANQFM010000562.1 GCA_028277865.1 Acidobacteriota bacterium | reverse complement strand
GCACAAGCCTGTTGCGCCCGGTCGGACGCTGCTGGCCATGATCTTGGGGTTTTCGATCGCTGTAGCCGCCTACTCTTTCCCTCAAACGCAAGGCGGCGTAGTGGAACGGGTGCTGCCGTTTGTGGTGGGGCTGGCGGTGATCTTTTGGCCGGCAGAGGGCTTCGCGCCAAGACGCAAAGCGCGCCATGGTTAAGATTTAAAGCTTTGCGTCTTGGCGCCTTGGCGCGAAACCTTCCCCTACGAAACCGGCACCCTGAAGGCCCGTGCGTGCCAGGATTTTTCAAGGCGAAGCTCCAGCCCTCCCGCCCGCAGCTGGCTCAGGGTTTGCAGGGTGGTGTCGAAGACTGCGCTCTCTGGGGACACCTCGCCGCGGCCCAATTTCTGCTGAAAAGTGGGCCGGTCGGCCGACTCGATCTCGCCGTTGCCATTGCGATAGTAGACCAGGCCGTAGTTGAGGCCGTCCAGCCCGTGGGCCATCTTGAGCAGCTTGAAGTTGGAAACGCAGCTATCCATCGAACATCCCGACAGCCCGTCCGGGCAATGGCCCGCCATCAGCACGAAGCGATCTTCCAAGATGGTGTAGGCGCCCCTCACAGGAACCTTGTGCGAAACCCACATGGGCAGGAAGGCATCCAACTGCTGCTCAATTGCTTGGCGGTCGGAAGCTGAGAGCTGCTTCGGAAAGGCAAAAACCCAAAAACGGGACTCGTCGGGCAGGGGGTCAAAAACGGGCAAGGTCATTTCGGGGTCTCCGGTTTCGCGCCAAGACGCAAAGATCGCAAAGCAGCAAAGCCAGGGAGGAGGATGCTCTCTTCCTGATTCCTGACTTTTGCTTACGAAGTCCAGGCCGCGTATCCGCCCGACAGGCTCTTGATCTTCTCGAAGCCGTAGTTTTGGAAGAACTGGGCGGCCTGGATGCTGCGCTGGCCGTGCTGGCAATAGACGATGATCTCGCGGTCTCGGGGCCAGTTCTGGATGATTTCCTGGGCCTTGGCCTGATCGACTGCCACGGCGCCCTCGATCTTTCCGGATTCGATTTCCCAGGGCTCGCGAACATCCAGGAAAGCGACGCCGTTGCCGTCCGCATGCTTGGCGCGGGCTTGCTCCTGGGTGATCTGGATGGCGGCCATGGGGTCGTAGATTTCGGCCGATTCGTCGATCTCCTCTCCGCAGTACTTGTCGTAGGCGCTCTTGAGGATCTTGGACAGATTGTCGACGCTCTGGCCTTCGATGTGGTGGCGTTCCACCATGTGGACCACTTGGCCGTCGCGGATCAAGGCTGCGCTGGGAGAAGAGGGCGGATAGCCGACGAATGCCTGTCGGGCCTGGTTGACGGCATCCACGTCATTGCCGGCAAAAGAGGTGTAAAGCTTTTCGGGCAGGACGCCATTTTGCAAAGAGGCGACGATACCGGGCCGCGCCACTCCCGCTGCACAGCCGCAGACCGAGTTGATCACCAACAGCGAAGTGCCTTGGCGGGCCATCATCTGATCGATTCCCTCGGCACTGCTCACTTCTTCGAATCCATTGTTTGTCAGTTCCTCCCGCATGGGGCGGATCATTTCTTCGTTGTACATCTATCTCGCTCCTTCAAGCCTTCAAAAAATTGGAAGACAGCATTATATCGAATCGGTTCAGGGGCTGCTGGGCGCTTTCCGCCATGATCTCGCGGCTGAATCGACATTGAGCCATCAAGCGGAGCAAGAGTGGGGAGGGCGGAGACCGGAGACCGGCAGAATGGAACCTGAATCAAGACTGTCGAATTCCTTTTACCTCACTGCTTGGCTCTCTTCGTCCCCGAGTCTTTCTGCCGGTTTCCGGTCCCCGGTTTCCAGTCTCCTTTGAAACTGGCCGTCACTTGCCCTCCATCCAGGCATCCCTGTGGGATTTCCTCGAGTCGTCGGACTCGCGGTCGAGGGTCAGGCGCCAGAGGTTGCCGGGGTCTTCGCCCAGGACGGCTTGCAGGCGGACCAGCAGTTCGCGGCGCGCCACCAGAACCTCGACCTTGTCGCCGGGACGGTACTGGCGCATTCGTCCCTGCCAGCTTCGGGCGTCCACTCGGTAGTCGCCGATGGCCAGGATCTCGTCGCCGACATTGAATCCGGCCTGATAGCCGGGCGTCTCCCGCCGCACCTCGCGGACCATCAGCTTCCCATCGGCCTGACGCGTTTGCAGCCCCAGCCATCCCGGGGAAGGCTCCTCCTCATCCCCGCGGCCTGGGTCGGCTTCCGGCTGTCGCCCGGACCTCTCCT
>JANQFM010000551.1 GCA_028277865.1 Acidobacteriota bacterium | reverse complement strand
GAGCCCCGGTCTGAGGCGCCGCCTCGATAGAAGTTGAATGGCAGCATTGGAGATCGAACGCAAGTTCCTGGTCAAGGGTCAAGGCTGGAAAGCCGCTTCGCGGGGCATTGCCATCCGGCAAGGCTTTCTGGCGGTCGGCCCGAAAAGGACGGTTCGTGTTCGCATCGCAGCGGGCAAGGCGTTCTTGACGATCAAAGGTGCCGTTGAGGGCATCACCCGTCAGGAATTCGAATACCCGATACCGGTCGGGCAGGCGGAGCGAATTCTGGAGTTGTGCATCCGCCCTCTGATCGAGAAGAAAAGGTATCGGATCGAGCATCTGGGGATGACCTGGGAAGTCGACGAGTTTTTTGGCGAAAACGCCGGGCTGGTGGTGGCGGAGATTGAACTGGGATCGGAGAGCCAGGACTTCGCCCGCCCGCGCTGGCTGGGTGAGGAGGTCAGCCACGACCACCGCTACTTGAATGCCAACCTGGTGAAAAGCCCTTACAGCCGGTGGGGCGAGGGATGAGCCGAACAGGCACTGAAAACACCGAAGAGGGGAAGGGTAGCCGGATGACGAAAAGAGCAATGCAGATGATGCTGGCAGCGCTATGGCTTTTGGCGGGAGGTCTGGCTGCGGCCCAGGACCTGGACGTGAACAGGGTGGTCTCCGAGTTGGAGCCGGAGATCGAAAGGGCCATGCTGGAAGGCAAGATCCCTTCCTGCACGGTGGCCCTTGTGGCCGGAGGGGAGATCGCTTGGACGGGCGCTTACGGCCACTCCAACCTGTGGGCGCGGACCCCGGCGGTTCCCAGTACAGTCTACCTGATCGGATCCACCTTCAAGACAATGGCCGCGGCGGCCCTTCTGCAGCAGATGGAGCAGGGAAAGTTCCGGCTGGACGATCCGGTTCGGGACTACCTGGAGGACGGTTTGAGCATTGAGGGGGAGAAATCCGATCATCCCGTCACCTTCCGCCACCTTCTCACCCACACCTCGGGCCTTCCGGGCGCTTTCGGACCCCACACGGTCTGGGGCGCCAGCGCCCCCCCTCCCATCGGCGATTACCTGAAGAGTTCGCTGCGGGCGGTGAGCCCTCCCATGGAGGAGGTCCGCTATTCCAACATGGCCTACACCCTCATCGCTTATTTGGTGGAAAAGTTCTCGGGGACGCCTTTCCAGGAATATATGCAAAAGAACATCTTCGAACCGCTGCAGATGTCGGACACGGTGTTCGAGCCGGCCGGGTCAGTCGAGGAACGGCTGTCCATCCCTTACGCCCTCGACGACGACTCGGGCCGCCCTGTGCCGACCGTGCGCCTCAAGGCGGATGTGTGGCCGGCCGGCATCGTCTATGGAACGGTGCTCGACCAAGCCCGCTGGCTCCGTGCCGTCCTCAACGGGGGGCGCTACCGCGACCGGACCATCCTCAAGCCGGAAACGGTGTCCCAGACCATCGAACGCCAGTACGAGAAATTCGCCGGGCCCATGGCCGCCGACTGGGGCAACGACGGCGCCGGATACGGGCTCACCTGGTGGACTTGCCGCAAGCAGGGCGAACGCCACTTCGCTCACAGCGGCAGCGTCCCCGGCTACACGGCTTTCCTGGAAGGCAACGCCGACCGCCGGCTGGGCTTCGCCATCCTTACCAACGGCCACCGGGCCCATCCTCATCTGGTGCGGCTGGCGGATACGGCCATCCGGTTGATGAAGAAGCATGACCGGAGTGTGGAGGCGGGAGGGAATTGAGGGATTTCACGCAGAGGCGCAAAGACGCAGAGAGAGGCGGAGGAGGGGGAGGAGAGACGGGAAGTTTGAGAGAGGATTCTGTCCTCCTTTTCCTCCTCTGCGTCTCTGCGCCCTGGCGCGAAATCCTCCCAGTGAAAGGAGGCACCATGATTAGACTGGTATGTTGTGTCGCACTGGCGGCTGTCCTGCTCCCGACGGTCTGGGCTCAGGGCTACCGGGACGAGGACGGGAAGATTCGGGTGGCGTTGATCAAGATGCCCTACCGGGGTGCGCGCAACGTGGCGGAGCTTTCCGAGGTCCCCGACTATCTGCATCAGGGGGGCATCGAAGCCAAGCTGGAGCGGATGGGGGTGCGGCTCAGGCCGACTGCAACGATTGGGCTGACGGCGGATGAGCAGCAGGATTACGGCGTCTGGCATCGCCTGGGGCTGGCCAACGGGCACTTGGCGGATGTCGTGGCGGAAAATCGGCGCCAAGGCTATTTCAGCGTCGGGCTGCTGGCCAATTGCAGCTCACTGATGGGAGTCTTGGGAGGGCTGCAGCACTCCGGCGCCGGTCGGCGACCTCTCAAAGTGGGCCTGGTATTCATCGATTCGCACGGCGACTTCAACACGCCTGAGACGACCTTGAGCGGCATGCTGGGCGGGATGCCGGTTGCGGTCTCTGCAGGGATGTGCCTGACCAACCTGCGGCTCAAATCGGGGCTGGATCCCGCCTTGCCCACCCGATACATCGTCATGGGCGGGGTGCGTGACACCGATCCCCTGGAGCAGGAACTGATCGACCGCTCCCAGATCGAGATGATCTCGGTGGATGACATCCGCAAGCTCTCCGACAATATCCACCGCCAGATGAAGCGGCTTTCCGGACTGACCGACCTCATCTACATCCACATCGACATGGACGTGCTCGACCCCCGCGAGGTGGCTGGTCATCCGCTGACGGTGCCCGATGGGCCCACCAGCCTGGAATTGGCGGCCGCCCTGAGCGAAATGTTCCGCTACCCAAAAGCAGCGGCGCTGGGGATCGCTTCGACTCCGGCAGGGGAGAATGATCCGGAGGGGCTGTCGCTGCAGGCGGCCTACAACCTGATTGAGGGGGCTGTACGGGGGTTGCAGGCCAGGGGTTCGCGCCAAGACGTCAAGGGCGCAAAGTAAGGGGGAAGAATGAGGAAGCAATTGCTCCGCTTCGTTTTCTTGCTGATGGCGCCCGGGCTGCTGGCGCAGACGGGGGAAAGGCCCAGGGCTCGGGATCTGGGAATCCGGCCCGGCGTACTGCCGACGGGGCGCTACAACGCCATTACGGACGTCGCAGGGGTCCGGGTGGGGCACTCGACGCTGATCCGGGGTGAGAGCATTCGCAGCGGTGTGACGGCCATTTTGCCCCACGGCGGAAACCTGTTCCTGGAAAAGGTTTCGGCAGCCGTCCACGTGGGCAACGGGTTCGGCAAATTGATGGGCTCCACCCAGGTTGAGGAACTGGGCAACCTGGAGACTCCGATTCTGCTCACTGCCACCCTTAACGTTCCCAGAGTGGCGGATGCCCTGCTGGACCACATGCTGGCTTTGCCCGGCATGGAGGATGTCCGTTCGGTCAACGCGCTGGTGGGCGAGACCAATGACGGCTACCTCAACGACATCCGGCAACGGGCCGTGGGGCGCAAAGAGGTCTTTGAGGCCATTCGCTCGGCCAGTTCAGGAGCAGTGGCGGAAGGCAGCCTGGGAGCGGGCACGGGGACTCGTTGCTACGGCTACAAGGGCGGCATCGGCACCTCTTCCCGAGTCTTGCCCGAGAGGCTGGGCGGTTACACCTTGGGCGTCTTGGTGCAGACTAATTTCGGGGGCATCCTGCAGATCGATGGCGTTCCCGTGGGCAAGGAATTGGGCCGCTATTATCTGCGGGGTGTCGATCAACAACGCCGGGACGGCTCCGCCGACGGATCCTGCATGATTGTTGTCGCTACCGACGCCCCCTTGGAGGTGCGCAACCTGAAGCGGCTGGCGCGCCGCGCCATGCTGGGGCTGGCCGCCACGGGAAGCCCCTCCAGCAACGGAAGCGGCGATTACGTAATCGCCTTTTCAACCCATCCTGACTTGCGTGTTCCCTACGACAGCTCCAACCGGCCTGTGGCCAGCCGTCCGGCCCTTCACAACGACGCCGTCTCTCCCCTCTTCCAGGCCGTCAAGGAAGCCACCGAAGAAGCCGTCTACAACTCGCTTTTTCAGGCCACCACCGTTCAGGGCCGCGACGGGAACAAATCGGAAGCCATCCCCATCGACCGTGTGGTGGAGATCCTGAAAAAGTACGGACGGCAGGGGAAGTAGACGGGGAGCGCACGCCAAGCCGACTTGCTGCAGCGTCTGAGTGAAGCGCAGAGGACGCTGAGAGGCGCAGAGCTATCCTCAGCGTCACGACTCCGCTCCCTTGGTGCAGTTTTCTCCAGGAATGTGGAGTTTTCCACAGAAAAATCGCCCCAAAGTTCGTAGATTCGCCCGCTCAAACGTATATAGGTATAAATGCCGATTCCTCGATCCGTAGCTCCCGGTTTGCGAAGTGCGCGCACGGCTGATGGCGGATCACGACCATTCCTACAAGCTGCTTTTTGCGCAGCCTGAGATGGTGGACCACTTGCTGCGCCACTTGTCCCGGCGCGAGAAATGGATCGCCGAGCTGGATCTGTCCACGTTGGCGTCGGTACCTGCCCACCGCCTGAGCGATGACCTGCGCGAGCGGGAAAACGACATCGTGTGGAAGGTGCAGTGGGCGGGAGGATGGGTTTACCTGATGATCGAGTTTCAGAGCAGCGACGATCCTTGGATGGCTGTTCGGGTAATGGCCTACCAGGCACTGCTTTATCAAGATCTGATCCGGCAAAAGATTGTGAAGCGCCCGGGGGATCTCCCAGCGGTGACTGCCATCGTTCTGTATAATGGCGAAGCAGCCTGGAATGCAACCCAGGAGATCGCGGAATTGATTGGTGAACATCCTGACGGGCTTGATCTTTATCTGCCCCGGCTGCGCTTCATCCTGGTCGACATCAGTCGCTTGAAGCCCTGGGAGCTGAGGCAGCGGGACAACCTGGCGGTTCAAGTCTTCAGGATGGAGAAGTGCAGGACCGAGGAGCAGGTCGAAAGGGAGTTGCTGGGCCTTTTCGAGGAGCTGGCCAAGCCTGGTCGCTCGGAGTTGATGCGGGCTTTCCTGACCTGGCTGCGCAGGGTGCGCTTGCCCTCGCGCTTCCCGGGCCTGGAGTTGTCAATCTTGAGGCAAGAGGAGAAGAACGCCATGCTGGAAGAAAGAGTTCAAGGGTGGATCCAGAAGTGGTTGGCGCAGGGCCGCCAGGAAGGCCTCTTGACTGGGCGCAAGGAAGGGGAGGCCGAGACTTTGGCGCAGCTAATCGAGTACAAATTCGGGCCTCTGGCAGCCGATCTCCGAAAGCGGATCCAGGCTGCGGACTCCAGCAAGCGGCGGGAATGGATGCGGCGGATTCTGACGGCAACGCGGCTGGAAGAGATCTTCGATCCGTCCGACTCCCAATCTGTGCAGACTTGAAGTAAAGAGGTCTTCTCGGAGGCCCTCTGCGTCTTCTCTCCGCGTCCCCTGCGGTTTCTCCCCCCGCGAATCCCTGCTACACTCGGGCGCGAGTGAAAGGCATGCTGGTAACCCTGGTCAAAGCGGCAGCGATTGGGATCGGTGCGCTGCTGGCACTGAAGCTGCTGGTGGTCTGGATCGAGCCCAGGATGGCCTTTCATCCCAGCCGCGGATTGAGCCTGAGGCCTTCCGACCGGGGCGTTCCCTATCAGGAGCACCGCATCCGAACATCGGACGGGGAAGAGCTGGTCGCCTGGGAGATGACGGTCGACGATCCCCTGGCCGAAGTGATTTTTTTCCACGGCAATGCGGGCAACCTCTCCTCGTGGTTCGAGCTGCTGGAGCAGATCCGTCGCCAAAGGGTGAGGCTGCTGGCGCTGGACTACCGGGGCTACGGCGACAGCAGCGGATCGCCCAGCGAACAGGGGCTTTACAGGGATGTGGATGCCTTTCTCGAGGTCTTCGATGAGCGGATCCACCAAACGGACCTGCCGGTGGTCTACTGGGGGCGATCATTGGGAGGGCCCGTGGCCGGCTACGCTGCCAGCCGACGCGAGCCGGACGGATTGATCCTGGAGGCCACCTTCCCCAGCAAGGCTTCTTTGATGGACGATTTCCTCATCTTCAAAGTGCTCAATCCCCTTTCCCGCTACGAATTCCCGACAGCCCGATTCCTGCAGGAGCGCCGCTGCCCCACTTTGGTGATCCACGGGGACCGGGACGGGGTGATTTCATTCAGGCAGGGAGAGAGGCTTTTCGAGTCGCTGGCGGAACCCAAACAGTTCTACCGGGTTTCCGGCGCGGGACACAATGATACGGATCAGGTGGCAGGGGAGGAGTACTGGAAGCGGATTGGCGGGCTGATCCGGGAATCCAAGGGGTTCACGCAGAGGCGCAGAGGCGCAGAGAGAGGCAGATGAGGGGTTGGATCAAGGGGGGCAGACTCCTCCTCTTGGTCTGCCTCTTCTCTCTCTCTCTCTCTCTCCGCGCCTCTGTGCGAGAGAATCGGAGGCAACCATGCAGTGGGGGAAAACGGCTGACGAGGAGATGGACAGGATCATCATCTCGGAAGTTCCCTGCATGGTGCGCCTGGGGGTTGAAGACGAGGAGCGGCGACAGCCCCAGAAGGTGTTGATCGACGTCGAGCTGGAGGTCGTTCTCACCTCGGCCTGCATGAGCGACGACATCCGGGACACGGTGGACTACGGCCAACTGGTCGCCGAGTTGCAGGAGCGATTGGAAAAAGCGGAATTCCATTTGCTTGAGGCATTGGCCCAAGAGGCCTGCCGGGTGGCTCTGGCCGATCCGCGCGTTCAGCGGACCAAAGTGCGGGTGCGCAAGTATCCCAGTTCTCTTGCCGGGCGAGTCAACTCAGTAGCTGTGGTACTCAGCCGCGAATACCGGGCATAGCTGCGTTGTGCGCTTGCGGACCTTCGCTGCGGCATCCCGGAGAAATCCGGGGCAAAGGCCGCGTGCAAAGTCAATCCAGGTCGGATTGGCGAAACCTCGGATCTTTTCTTTCGTCTTACGATGTGATTGTTGAGACGACTTTTCTTGTCGCCTGGCGAGGGGCCTCGAGGCCGATGAGCCGAATAGCAAGGAAGCTTGCAGCGTACTCGACAGGCGGTAATGGACGAAGATACAAGCCGGTTCAGGCCGGGAGCTGACTTGAGGTAACGAAGATGATGTACATTGTGATGATCGCACCGGCCCTGCTGCTTTCCCTGTGGGCCAGTTTCAGGGTCAGGTCAAACTTCAAAAAATACTCGCGGGTGCGCTCCATGTCGGGGCGCAGCGGTGCGGAGGTGGCCGCTGCCATGCTGCGGCAGGCGGGAATCGACAACGTGCGCATCGTGCGCAGTCAGGGCTTGCTGAGTGATCACTACAACCCCGTCAGCCGTACTCTGGCCCTTTCGCAAAGCGTTCATGACTCCGATTCCGTGGCTGCTGTCAGCGTAGCTGCTCACGAAGCCGGCCACGCTCTTCAGCACGCACAGAATTACGCCCCCCTCTGGCTTCGATCTGCGCTGGTTCCGACCGCCGGTATCGGATCCAGTGTCGGCTACTTCATGATGCTCATCGGGCTCTTCATGAGCTTTTCGGAACTGATAATGTTGGGTGCAGCACTCTTTTCCTTGGTGCTGCTCTTCCAAATCGTCACACTGCCGGTGGAGTTCGATGCCTCCAGCCGGGCCAAGAAGATCCTCTTCCAGAGCGGTTTCATCGCCGGCCCGGAACGCGAGGGGGTCTCGGCGGTGCTTAATGCCGCAGCCCTGACCTACGTGGCAGCCGCAGTCAGCACGCTGATGACGCTGCTCTACTTCCTGATGGCCGCCCGCGATTGACAGGGACTGGTTCGCGCCAAGACGCAATGAGACTTCTGGGGTCCTGCGTCTTGGCGCGAAACCCGATCCATCATGACTCTTCCTCAAGGGATGATCCTGGCGGCCGGCCTGGGAAGCCGGCTGGATCCGCTCACCCGCTTTGTGGCCAAGCCCGCCCTGCCCTTCCTCAACCGCCCCTTGCTGCAATACTCGCTGGACTTCTTCCATCGGGCCGGCATCTGTCAGGTCATCGTCAACCTGCACCACCTTCCCCAAACCGTCCGGCGGGCAGTCGACGGCTTCGGGGCGCCCATGCAGGTTCAATACTCCCGGGAAGAGCGGATCCTGGGTACGGCCGGCGGCATCCGTCGCATCCGCCAGGAGATCACCTCCCAGACCCTGGTGGTTTCCAACGGCAAGATCTACTTTGAAGAAGAGCTGTCCCGGGCGCTTCGTTTCCACCGCCGCAGCGGCGCCTGGTCCACTTTGCTGCTGCTTCCCTGGCGGCAAGGCGAAAGCTACAATCCCGTTTTCCTGGACGACCGAGGCCGACTGACGGCTTTCGGAAAGCCCTTGCCGGGAATCCCAGGCCAGAAGCCCCACATCTATACCGGCGTCCAAATATTGGACCGCCAAGCGCTCGACCTCATCCCAGAAGGGAATTCGGACTCGGTCAAGGATCTTTATCCCGAAATGATCCGTCAAGGCCATCCCGTCAGCGGATTTGTGAGCCGATCCTTCTGGTGCGAGTGCAGCTGGCCTGAACGCTACCTGGACATGTCCCTTCAGGTGCTTCGAAGGCGCGGGCTGGACAATCTGGGCTCTGTCGAAGGGACGGACTGCCGGGGAGTCATCGCCGGGGATGGCGTCCTGCTGGGCAGGGGCTGCCGACTGCGCGATTCGATCCTCTGGCCGGGGACCACCATCGGTCGGGATACTCGACTGAGGCGCTGCATCGTGGCCCAAGGCGCCCAAGTGCCTCCCGGCGCCCAGGTGCAGGATGCCATCGTCACCCCTATACTCGATACTGTCCCGGCTTCGGAACCCCAGGCGCGCCTCGGCGACTCATGGATATGGCCTCTTCAGCGCAATTCCCCCGAAAAAACCCCGGCTTCCCACCCGTCCAGCGGCGGTTGATGAACTTCGTGCGCCGCCGCTTCGGCAGCCGGGGCAATGGCTACAGCATCAGCAAGATCCTGGGGGACGCTTCGGCCCGGCAATACTTCCGGCTGGTGGAGGAGTGCGGGACTTCCTGGATCCTGGCTGCCTATCCTGAACCCTTCGACCCCCAGCGATTTACCTACAAGCAAGTCTACGACCTGCTGCGCCAGATCGGGCTGCCGGTACCGAAGATCCATCAGATGGACGGCTCTTTGGGAATCGTTTTGCAGCAGGATCTTGGCAACGAAACGCTGCAAAAGAGATTGGTGCACTGCCCGGCCGACGAAAAAGACCGCTTGCTGCGGCAGGCCATCGCCCACATGGTGGCCATCCAGAGTCGGGGGACCGAGGCCTTGCAACCCCGCTACGAAGCCGCTCGGCTCGCCTTCGACGAAGAGAAGCTGCGCTGGGAACTGCAGTTTTTCGAACGCCACTACCTGGGCAACTATCGCAAGCTGCATAGCTGGAGCAGGGAACGCCTCAACCGGGAATTCGACCGCCTGGCCGCTGCCCTGGCCAACCGTCCCCGGCGACTTTGTCACCGAGACTTCCACGTCCGCAACCTGATGTGCCACCGCGAGCGCCTGTACATCATCGACTTCCAGGACGCCCGCCTGGGCCCTGTCAGCTACGACCTGGCTTCCCTTCTCAAGGATTCCATCGACCTGACGGCCACTGAAACCCAGGCCCTCATCGCTGCCTACCGCAACCTCTCCCGGCAAGAAACTGCAGAACAGGAATTTGCCCTGGAGTTCCACCGCATGTGCATCCAGAGGCTGCTCAAGGCGCTGGGCACCTATGCCTATCAAATCACTCTGCGGCAGAACTTCATCTACGAGCAATACATCCCCGGCAGCTTGCGGAGGGTGCTGGGCTCGATTCGGGAACTGGACGAGTTCCCGGCCATTCGCGGCTTGGTGGAGCTGGAGCTGGAGCGGGAGTAACCCCCATACCGTCCACTTAAGGGGAATTGTGCTGGAAGCAATGGAGGCCACGTGCCGGGCTTGTCCCGGTCGGGCCGTGTTTAGTGACCAGACCCGCTTCAATAAACGCTATCGCCACCACGGAGCTTGACTCCGTGGAGCGATGTTTCATGGCTGTGATCCCAATCTCCGGCAAGTGCTCCCTGCCCAGGCAGCCGCCCTGAAACAGGAAACTTCTGCAGGCACTTGCTGCAATCCGACCATTTCGTCCCCTGCGCAGGAAGAAACATCGCCCCACCGAGGCAAGCTCGGGGGTGGCGCATCATGCCTGTTGCCCGCTTCTGGTTTCCAAACACGGCCCGACCGGGACGAGCCCGGCACGTGGCCATCTATTCTCCGCGCCAGTTCTTTCCTTAAGTGAGCAACATTGCACTTAACCCGGATTTCTCACGGTTTGCCTTCTGCGGAGCCGCGATCAGCCTCTACGCCCGAAACTTGGTTCCAGCAGGCATCATTTTCATTCCAGGATTGATCCTTCCAGTAGGTTGCCTGAGCACAGGCTTTGCGCGATACTTTTAGAGTTGCTTGCCGTACAACGCAAATTGTCTGTGCAATAATGCAACGCAGATGTTCTTATGAAGAAGCGCAGCGCCCAAGCGCTGCAGAATGCAATCCGGGATAGGAAGGAGAGAGATTGATGAAACACTTCAGAATTGGTGTTCCTTGTATGCTTGCTTGTCTCTGGCTGGCCTCGGCTGCTTTCGGCCTTGCCCAGGAAATGCCCCCGTCAGGCGCCCCTGAACAAATGAAGGAGATTGCCTTCATGGTCGGCCATTGGAAGACCGACAACATGCAGTACCGGATGGCGGCCGACACCGAATGGGAGACCACTTCGATGACCATGCAGGTGGAGTCGATCCTGGATGGGTGCGCTCACCATTCCAGCTTAAAAGGAAGGCTTCTGGGTACGGACTTCCACGGCATTGCCACAATCTCCTACAACCGCGAGACGGGCAAGTGGCAGAGCTCCTGGATCGACAACTACTCCGCCACACAGGTGCTGAGTCAGGGCGAATTCAAAGAGGGAACGATGAGCCTGACGGGAAAGAACAGCCAGATGGGGCAAGAATACTGGATCAAGGAAATCACCAAGAAGGTCAGCGACAGAGAAATAGAGTGGCGATTGGATTCGACCTACGACGGCCAGAACTGGTACACCGTCATGAAGGCCACCTACCGCAAGCAGTAAATGGGCTTGGGGAGCGGTGCCGGTTGTGGCCGGATGGGTTAATCGAATATGTACACCCCACCTCTGTGAACTCTGTGCCTCCGTGGCACCTCTCCCAGCACTCCATCCACCAAATGTGTGGAAATCGCGTGGAAAAGTTCTGGATGGCCACGCTCAAGCCAGCCAGGCGTCCGATTGTCCAACGGTTTGCACTCATTTTGTGCAGCAGGCCGATCCGGCCTCAGCCGTCCAAGCGCCGAATCTTGACTTGGGCCTGCAGCTCGCGGGGAAGATTGGGCGCTCCAGGGGGACGACGGAAGAGCAGGATTCGGATGTCGGACTTGCGCCGCTGTCCGCTCACCCAAAGGTCGATCTCCCGAGTGGTCTTTTGAACGGAGAGAATCTGCCGGATTTCCTCTTCGAACATCTCCAATGAGGGAACGGGCTGAGAGTTGGCCTCCAGTTCCGGGACCAGGCTTTGCCGGTAATAGGTTTCGATTTCATCGGGCAAGACGATGATGAAGGGCTCGATGCGCAGCTTGAGGTAGCGGTAGACGGCCAGCTGGCGGCGGGTGAGCAAGCGCAGGTCGCCCAGGCTCACCTGCATTTCGGACAGGCGGTCCTGGAATTCTTCCTCACTGGCAAACTGGCTGCGGTATTGGTCGAGCCTTTGATCGACCTCCGTCGGGGTGACTTCGATGCCAGGCGTGCGCTCCGCCTCGCGGGCGATCAGCTCTTCATCGATGAGCTGATCGAGCATCTGGCGGTAAAACTCCCGGCGCAGGTCGGGCGACTCGGGGACGGGCATGTTGCGATAGCGCACCAGCCAATGCAGATCCGACAGGGTAATGATCTCACCCTCCACGACGGCAGCAATGCGGTCAGCCAAGCGGGGGGTGCCCTGCGCCTGGGCAGGATCCCCCATCAGAAGCAACGCCAGCATCCACAGCATTCTAGGGCCGTGTCTTGAGTTCTTAATTTTTGGCTCAATTGTGCAGGCTTTTCGCATGATAAGAGCTGCCTCCGACGGGAGCGCCCGCATCTTGCGGGCCTCTGGTCTCCGGATCTGTTCGCCTGCCAGGACAGGGAAACTCGCACAGCAGAGGCCCGCAAGATGCGGGCGCTCCCGGTCGATTTCGCGTGGCTCCAGTATTTAAAGAATTCAAGACGTTCCCCCCTGCAAACCCCTTCAAAAGGCATGCCCCAGGCTGATGTGGAAAAGCCAGTTGCGGAAGCCCGGGGCGTCGGGCGGATCGGGATTGTAGCCGGCATCGATTCGGATCGGCCCGACGGGGGTTCGCACCCGTGCGCCCAGCCCGAAAGTATTCGAGAATTCCGACAGCTTAATGGACGAAAAATTGTTGAAAACATTGCCGGCATCATAAAACAGGGTGCCCCAAAGAGACTTCCAGACAGGCACTCTCAGTTCGATGTTGGCAACCAAAAGCGCGTTGCCCCCCAGGGCAACAGGACGTCCGTCGCCGGCCTCCCTCCCTTCGTCGTCCACAAGGACGGGATTCCCTGATGCGTCCTCCAGCAAAGGGCCGGCCATGTCTTGGGGCAAGCCGCGCAGGCTGGTCGACCCGCCCGCGAAAAAGCGTTCGCTGATGGGCACAGGGTTGGACTCGTCCACGGACTGAGTGCGTCCGAAGGGGCGAAGCCAACCCATCCTGAGCGCCGACGCCAGCACGACCCGCTTCGGCAAGGGGCGGTAGTAGCTGCCTTGCAGCAGGATGCGGAAGAACTCCTCTTCGGAACCCACAATGCGGCTGGACAGGGAAGTGTCGCCAGCCAAAAAGAACCCTTGACGGGGATCGGAGGGCACGTCGCGCGATTCGTTGATGTAGCTCAGCTCCAGAGCGGAAAGGCGCAAGCTCTCTTCCTGGCGGAAGAACTCCAGCCGCGTTTCCTCTTCGAAGCCGACCGGGAGGTCGATTTCCACCCGTTCGAAGCGCAATCCGAAAAAGAGCGACTCGCGGCGGCTCAGAGGGCGTTCGGAGCGGCCCGAAAAGGTCCATCGGAGTTCGTCGAAGGGGCGGCCTTGCAGAGTGTTGATGTTGCCCTCCTGCCCTGTGCGGGCGTCCTGGTTAAGGGCGGTGAGAGAAAAGACGGTGGGCAATTCCAGCTGACGCACCCGGGGCACTGTCCAAGAAAGATTGGCCCTCTGGCGGGACTGGCTGGCACGCAAGCCCAAGGCCAGCACCTGGGCACGCCCCCGAAAGTTGTTGTCGGTCAGTCCGACCGTCCCCCGGGGGCCTTCGAAGGAGCTGTATCCAATGCCGTATAGAAATGTGAATCGGGGTGCTTCGCGCAGGCGGATCACCACGGTGCGGGCATCGGGCCGGTCGGAAGTTTCGACTTCTTCGAGGTCGACCCGGTCAAAGATGGCCAGGTTGTGCAGGTTGGTTTCGGTTTGAAGGGCGGAGCGCAGCGAAAGCGGGTCGCCGGGTTGGATGCGCAACTGCTCTTGGATGACGGGCAGCCGGGTTCGCAGGTCTCCGACGATCAGCACGTCGTCGACGAAGGTCTGCCTGCCTTCCTCGATTTCGAAGGTCAGATCTCTGGGGCCGTCCTGCTCAGGCGATGCTTCGAAGCGACATTCGACTTGGCGGTAGCCGAGGTCTTCGTAGGCTGCCATCAGCTCCCGGCAGTCCTGGACGGCCTGGAAACTGGAATAAGGCTGCCCGGGCACCGAGTCGATCAGCGGAAGCAATCGGTCGGTTGCCAGGACTTGGTTGCCTTTGATCACCAGGCTGCGGACGCTGGACCGCAAGCCCTCGTTGATCTGGTAGGCCAGTGTCAGCAGTTGGGGGTTGATTTCATTGACGCGCAGCTCCCAGCTCACCTCAGCCCCAAAGCCCTGGCTTCCATAGTGAGAGCGAATCGATTCCAGATCCTGTTCCGCCATCCGGCGGCTGTAGCGGCCCCGGCCGAAGATCCCGGCGGGCCGCACCCGAATCAGGCGCTGCAGGAAATCGCTCGAAACACTCTGGTTGCCCTCGAATAGGATGGAACTCAACTTGGCCTTTTGGCCCGGCACCACCTCGAAAATCAATCCCGGCCCTCCACTGGCGGCAGGCACCGATTGGCGGGTCACCTCGACGTGAAAATAGCCCTTGTCCTCATGCATCTCGATCAGGCTTGCCTCGGTCTCGTCGGCCAAGGCTGGACTGAGGCTGCGGAATCTGAAAACCGGCAGTTGCAGCAATTCCCGGCGGCTGAGCTTGGCCCCTCTGATCTCCAATTGCCTGCGCGGACCCGAATCGACCTCGACGGTCAGGTGCACCTGGTTGGCAACCGGGTCGTATTTCTCCGACACGACCTCGGCACGCACATTGACGAAGCCCTGCAGGGCCATCTCCTCCTGCAGGCTCTGCAAGGATCGCTTCAGAGCATCCTGAGAATAAGCCTGGCCCATCCGCAAGGCGATATGCCGGCGTACCCGGGCTTGCCCGATCTGCCCCTCGGCCTGAACCTGAAGCGAAGCCACCCGGGCTTGCAATCCGGCTTCGACCTGGACGGTCAGCTGCAGCTCGGCGTTCTTTTCGTCCAAGCGGGACTCAGTGCTGAAATGGGCCTGATAATAGCCGTGCCGACGATAAAACTCCTTCAACCTCTCCAGGCCTTGCTCGACCAGTCGATCCGAATAGGCTGTTTGGCTGCGGATGGCCATCCGGTTGTGCAATTCAGCGCGTTCCAATCGCAGATCTCCCACCATTCGCAGCCGCCGGATGCGGTAAAGGCGCGTTAAACGGAAGACCACGTCCACCTGTCCGTCAGCACTGTCCTGGATGTGAACCTGAATGTCGAAGAAGGCTTGGGTGGCGTAGAGGCGTTCGATGGAATGCTTGACCGCTGATGCGCTGTAAGGCTGGCCTTGACGAAGCTGGATCAGCTTGAGGCAGTCGGCAGGGGAGAGGCGTGTCAAAGGGCCGTCCGATTCCAGCAGGATCCGCCCCACGGTCCTCTCTTGAGCCTGCGCGCAAGGGAAGAGGGCACGCAGAGGCGCAAAGGCGCAGAGGGCGCTGAAGAGGAGTAGGCAGGCCAGGAATCTCATGGTCTTATTCGGAACAGGGAACAGGGAGAAAGCAGCGTCCGGAATCCGGATCCGATCTGATGGTCTTCCGTGATCCGTGTTCCTTGCTTCGCGATGCTTCAGAACCTCTTTTTGAGCTTGAAGTCGATGGCCAAAGAGCCGTCTTCCTCGCGGGAGCCGACGGCGGTCAGCCAGCTTCGCAGCTGTACTTCAACAATGACGATCTGCCCCGAGTTCTCCGAACCCAGGTCGGTGATGTAAGAGACGGAAAGGTTCTTGCCCAGTTGGCGCCCGACGGTGATTCGTGCGCCTGGGTCGCGTCTCGTTCCCGTTCCTGCCACAAATGGATCGACAGAGAATTTTTGCAGGCCGAAAAGGCGACCGGTTTGGCTTTCCAGGCTGTCCTGCAGGGCCCGGCTGAGCACCCGGCTGGCTGCGGCCATCCCCATGCTGGTCGGGCTGGTGGAGGCGGAAGGCCCGGCGAGTTCGTTCATGGTCTCCCCCACAGCCAGCAGCGAGACGATGTCGGCAGTGGGCAACGGCGGGTCGGAGCGGAATCGGATCTTGGGGCGGTCCAAAGTGCCCTGGACCGATGCGGTGATCAAAAAGTCCCGCACGGATGTCTCGGCCTCAAAGTTCAGATGGGGCGTGGTGCGGCGGGGATCGTTGAAATTGATGGTCCCCCGATTGATGTCGTATTGGTTGTCTTCCAGAAAGAGCTTGCCCTGGTCGACCTGAAGGCTGCCCAGGATGACGGGGCTGCTGAGGGTTCCCCGCAGGTCGAGGGAGGCGCTGGCCTGCAGGTCGGCCAAGTTGTTGCGGATGTAAAGCGTCCGCCGCCCCTGGACGGAGACATCCAGGGCGGCATCCCCGGCTGGGCCTTCGTAAAAGGTATCCTGACGCCGGCCCATGTAACGGGTAACGAGATCGGTCAATGTCACGGGCTCGCTGTACTCGGATGAATGCACCGTCACGGTCCCGGTCGCCAACTGGCCGGTGTCGCTTTTGAGCAGCTCGATGTCAGCGTCCACGGTGGAATGGACGTCGGCAGGGAATTCCACATTTAGGCGGGTTCCAAAGACGTTCAGCTTCCACCTTCGGGGAGTCAGCCCGTCCAGGAAAATGCTTCCCAAGGCCTGCACCCTCCCATAGTTGGTCGAAGCGGCAAAGCGGTCGATCGAGATCAGGCTGGGGCTGAATTTGAAGCTGCCCGAGGCATCGACCAAAGGAGTGGGCAGGGCGGGGTTGAACAGGAAGGCGCGCTGCACATGTGCTGTCCCCACCATTCGGGGCGAATCCAAGCTGCCGGATACAATGACGCTCACCTCCACCTCGCCCCAGGTGACGCCCGAGGGGATCAGGTCGTTGAAGATCCTCAGGTTGGTGCGGCCTTCCAGTTGCAGCTGGACGGTGCGAGGCTGGGCGATCTTGAGATTTCCTGACACCTGCAGGCTGGATTGGGGGCCGGAGATGCGGAAAGGTTCGATGGTGACCACTCCCTGGTCCCACTTTGCGATCAGCGGCTCGGTAGCCTGCAGCCGGTAGCCGGCGGTTTCGACAACTGCCTGGTTCAGGTTGGCGCTGATGCTGAGACGATCCGGATCGATCAGAGGGCCGCGAATGGTGACAATGCCGCTGGCGCTCCCTTCCAGGGCAGCCGCAGGCGCTTTTCCCAGCAGCGCCAAGTAAGGCGACAGCGGCAGGCTATCCAACGTCAGCTCGGCATCCAGTTCCCAAGCAGGGGAAAGCGTCAAGTCGCCGCTGCCTTTAAAGCGGCGATCCGGCATCTGATGGTTGGCCAGGAACTTCAACTTGCCGCCCTCACGCCAAGCTCTCAGGTGAAGGGGGATCTGAGGGTGCCGCCCGCTGTAGGAGAGGTGTTGGCAGTCCACTGTGACATCGAATCGCGGATCCTCCCAAAGGCCATCCGCTGTGAGCCGAAAATCCGCCTGACCCTCCAAAGGCAGCCACTTCTGCAAAGGGGAGATCGATTGCAGCGGAATGCGGCGCCCCTGTGCTTGGCCCTCCAATCGCCCCTGGCCATCCAGGCGAAGCGAGCCGCTGATCGTCCCCGCGCCGATTGACCCCCGGAGGT
>JANQFM010000481.1 GCA_028277865.1 Acidobacteriota bacterium | reverse complement strand
GCGCATCGCCGAAGGGACGGGGGCCGGACGCCCTGCGGCCCGAGCCGCCCGGAAGCGCTCCACAAAGTGAATGGCGTAATCGACTCCGATGCCCAAGGTGATGGCGCAAAACATGGAAGTGGCCACTCCCAGGGGGATGCCCAGCCAACCCATCAGGCCAAAGGTCCACAGCAAAGCCACTGAGGCCGGCAAAATGGCGAACAGCCCGGCCCGCAAAGAGCGGTAAAGCAGGCAAATCGCAGCCAAGGCACCCGCTAGAGCCAACAATAGCGAGAGCACCTGGGTTTCGACAATGGCCGGGATCATGGCTTGGCTGACAGCCACGTCCCCTGCGAAATCCACCTGGATGCCAAGGGGCTCCAAGTGCTCTTGCTCATAACTGCGCACCGCATCGATGAGGGCAGCCGTATCCTGATAGTTGGCCTCTTTTAGGTAGATCGAGACGATGGCCCTGCTGTAATCTTCGTCCACAACTTCGCGCAGGCGATGAAGCCCCCGCCCGTCCTCATAGAGTTCGAAGAGGCGTTGGATGCCTGCAGTCGATCGCGGGATGTTCCGTCCCCTTTCCTGCCTTCCCCTCCACAGAAAGGCCACGCTTTTCATCTGGCTGTGCAGGCCGAGAATGCCTCCGGCTTGGGGCTGCTGGCGCAGGAAATCCTCGAATTCCCCCACGGCCTGAACCATCTCCCATCGATGCAGCGGCCTGGGATCCGGCTCCGTCCCGCTTTGAGGCGCGCTTGTAGAACCCTCCGACGCCGCAAACCTCAGATGCGCCAGGAGGGTGTGGGTGCCGAGAAGCTGCCGGTTGACCTGTGCGGTGGCCTGGCGAAAGTCGCTGCGTGGCGCGAAGCCCTCGATCCAGCCGTCCTGGACGTAAAGCCTGAATACTCCCGATCCCAGCAGGACGCTCAAAAGCAGCAACGCAGCCACCGTCCAGCCGGGCCGGCGGATGAGAGGCGCCGACCATGCAGACAGCCTATCCCCCAATGCCCCGGCTGAGGAGCCCTGAGAGCGGCCCTGGGGACGCCGCATCTTTTGAGGGGAGATACAGCTCAGCATGGCGGGGATGACGGTCATCGACCAAAGCATGCAAAACAAGATCCCCAATGCGGCGAAGAGCCCGAATGTCCGCACTGGCGCAATCGAGGAAGCCAAGAAGGAAAGCAGGCCCAGCGAAGTGGTTACCGAGGTGAGGAAAACGGGACGCGCCATGTCGCGCATGGTCACCGCCACCGCCTCGGGATGCGGGCCGAGCCGCCTGTCCTCCAGTTTACGCTGGTAGTGCCAGAAAATATGGACCTCATCGGCCAGCCCCATGGTGGTCAGGATGACGGGCAGCAAGGCCGTGGTGAGGTAGACGGGAAAGCCCAGCCAGCCCATCAGGCCGAAGGTCCATGCGATGCAGGCGCCCACCTCGATCATACCCGTCAGCACGCCCCACAAACGCCGGCATCCCAGCCACAGGATGACGGCAATCAAGGCCATCGAAAGGGGAATCAGCACCGTCAGGTCTTCGATGATGTGGGTTCCCAGCAGCGATTCGGCCACCGGCGCTCCCACCACCAGGATGCGGTCGGTCTCGGTCTCGAATGGGCTCACGGTTTCGAGGATGGCCTGATAGAGTTCCTCCCGCTTTTGCTGGACGCCCTCTTCAGCGCCGCTCAAGGGCGGAGTTCCCACTACCACCGAAACCGCCGTTTCGTCGGGAGAGACCAAGGTGCCGTAGAGGATTTCGGCCGCCGCCACGTCTTGGCGCAGCAGGTCCATCTGGGCGGGTGTCTCAGGAAGCGGCTCCAAAAAGCGCCGGAAATCCAGTGTGCCTGGAAAGACCCGGTCGCGATGCTCGGTGGCCAGGCTGGTGATGTGGCGCATGCCGATGCCCGGGATTTCGCCCAAAGCCCGGCTCAGATCGGCCACCCTGCGCATGGTGTCGATGTTGTAGATGCCTTCCGGATGGGTGGTCTCGATCAGCACCAAAATTGGGTCACGCAGCTCAAACCGCTGCCGCACTTCGGCATCGAAATGAACCACGGGATGATCGGGGGGCACCAGCGCATGCCCGTCCGTCCGCAACTCCAGGCGCAACAGCCCAGGTAGCGAGGCAACCACAACAAGCACCATCAAGGCAATGGCCCTTCGCGGACGGGCAGCCGACCACAAGGCCAGCCTGAACAGCAAACGGTCCAGCATGGCTCCAGATTCTCTCCGGCCCATCCGCTCATGTCAACAGGGCAGAAAAGTAGACCAGCATGAGCAATGGCAAGGCATTTTCGAGAGGGAAGCATGATTAGCCACAGAGACTCAGAGGACACAGAGCAGAACAAGAGTTCTCGGCACCCCTGTGCCTTTGCGGGCACCTTTCCTCTTCAGGCAATACGTCAATAACATCTAAGAAGAGTCATTTAAGTAGTGCTTTTGCAGTAGCTTGATGGATTCTTTTCTTGCAAATGAGGTTGGGGATGATGTAGGGTGGCCGGTGCTCCCTCGGCTCAAGCAATTTTCACCCGGTGGAGGGCGTACGCGCTTGGTGGCAGCAACAGTCCAAATCGCCCTCGCCACTCAACAGGAACAGTGCAGGGAGCAGCCTGCTGCATCAGGACGCCAACCCCGTTTTTTGTGAAATATAAAAAGAATATAGAAAATTATTTTTAATAATAAAATCTTGAATTTAGGTCTTTATTTTTGTAAAGAATATAAAGAATTTCACAAATTTAGTGTTTTATTCTTCAGGGCTGCATGATAGAATTTTGATGTATTTAGCAAAAACAAGGAGGTTCACTGTGAAAAGAGTTGTTTCTTTTGCTTTTGTCTTGGCGCTAGTGTGTGTGGCTGCACCCAGCCTGAAATCCCAGGACTGCCCCTTCGAGACAGTGGAGACAGCACTCTATGAAGATGGCGATTCCTGCACCCTGTGTTGGGGTGTGTACTGTTGGAGGGGAGCCTTGGGCACAGGCAGTTATGTTCTTGAGGACGCATGGTGGGAGCCATGCCCAAGCGAGCCTCTGGATGAGTAAGCAATAACAGGACGAAATAGCGGGAAAATAAGGAGAACGATTGTTATGAAAAAGCTATTTATCCTTGCGGTTTGTCTTGTTCTTGCACAGGCATTGGTCATGGGGCAAAAGCCTCACCGCAGCGATGGCATAGACGTGCCTCCCCGACTCGAAAGCCCCATGCAAGTATTTGAAGGGGACACACTGCTCAACAAATCAGACCAGCCTATCATGGCAGTGAGCGGCACTTTTGACTACCTTTTGCCCGACGGCAGCTTGAAAACGGTTACTTGGGGGTACAACTTCGGCGGGCTCTTTATGTTGGAACCTGGAGTCGAGCCTGGCTCAGTCATCAGGCTGCCGCCTACACCCCGCAGCCCCGGCACCAAGGAGATGGTCTCTTATGAGAATATCCGCGTCACTGGAGCGGTGATGAAGGATGGCACCTTATGGGGGCCGGGTGGTCCTGCTCTGAAGGCAAAATGCAGCGACCGGGCACGCGCCGGACGACTCTACGTCAGGGATCTGCTGAATCTGCAGCGTGACAGATCCCCTGAGTGGCTGCTTGACGTCTTGGCGTCCCCTCAACCCCTGCGAGAGGGGCCACTGGAAAAATCTGCACATGTAGCCCTTAGAGGCGTGCTATACGACAAGGCAACCCACAGTCTCAAGGGGGATCCGGAAGTGATCCTTCAAGACTTGCTGGATTATTTGGGCCAGTACTGAAGCTCAGAAGATTTGGCTTCAATCATGGGGCGGGGGGCAAGCAATAGCCCTTCGCCATTGTCGCCTGAGTGTACTGCTTTCCGTAATCACTGGGGGCAATTCAAAAAGAGCTGGAGAATAGTATTCGCAGTTCGCAGCATGAGATCCTCTTGACACTGGAGCCCCTATCTGAAAGCCTCAGTGCAAATCATGCTTCGAATGCTGATCCTTGGACTTCTTTCTTGCAGCGCCCTTGCCCTGGGACAGCCGGTCCTCTTCGAAAAGCCGCTCAGCCCCCGCATTGCCAACTACGACATCCAGGTGAGCCTCGAGGCGGAAAAGAACTTGCTGAAGGGCCGCGAGGTGATCACCTGGTACAACCACTGCGAAGCGCCTTTGGGCGAACTGCAGCTGCACCTCTATCTGAACGCCTTCCGCAACAGCCGAACGACATTCATGCAGGAATCGGGCGGAGCCTTGCGCATGATGCAGATGGGCCGCGAAGGGTGGGGATACATCGAGCTCAACGCTATCCGACTGCCCCCAACAGGTGAACTGGACCCCCTGCGCGTGCGCAGCTACCAGCCGAACATCGAGGACTGGGCAACTCCATTCGCCCTCCAGTCGGCCCGAGATTGGACCCCGCATCTGGAGTTCATCCGTCCCGATGACGCCAATCCGGACGACCGCAGCCTGGCCCGGCTGGCTTTGCCCTCCCCGCTGGCGCCCGGCCAAGCGGTGGCCTTCGAAATCGAGTTCACGGCCCTGCTCCCCTCGCCGCCTTTTGCCCGCACCGGCACCTGGAAAGAGTTCTTCTTCGTTGCCCAGTGGTTCCCCAAAGTGGCCGTCTGCCAGGACGGCAAGTGGAGCGGGCACCAGTTCCATGCCAACTCCGAGTTTTTTGCCGACTACGGAGTCTATGACGTCCGCATGACCGTGCCCGATGATTTCGTGCTGGGGGCCACGGGAATCGAATCCGATCGGATCGACAATGGGGACGGAACCGCCACCTACGTCTACCACGCCGAGGACGTCCACGACTTTGCCTGGACGGCCAGCCCCGCCTTCTTGGAATTCACCGGGCAAGCCCAGGACGTGTCCATCCGAGCCCTGGTGCAGCCCGACCACGCTGCCCAGGGGCCCGCCCACGTCGAAGCCGCCAGAATCGCTGTCGAGTACTTCCAGGATCATTACGGAGATTATCCCTACCCCAACCTGACGGTGGTCGATCCCCGTCGGGGCGCTCTGGGCGCGGGAGGCATGGAGTACCCCACCCTCATCACCGCCGGAACATTCTACGGCCGCCCTGAAGGGGTACGCCTGCTGGAGACGGTGATCATCCACGAGTTCGGACACAACTATTGGTACCACCTGCTGGCCAGCAACGAGTTCCGGGAGAGTTGGCTGGACGAGGGGATCAACTCCTATACCGAGAGCCGCATCCTCAACCACGCTTACGGCCCCCAAGGCGACCAGCTCGACTGGATGGGCCTGAAGGTCAACAACATCCAGATGCATCGTTCCCGATACTTGTCGCTGCCCGACGCCGACCCGACTGTCCGAAGAGCCTGGGAGTACTACAATCGCTCCAGCTACGGAATCAATTCCTACTCGCGCCCGGCAGTTTTTTTGGAGACCCTGCGGCGTCATCTGGGCGACGACACCATGCAGCGTATCCTGCGCACCTATTCGGAGCGTTGGCGCTTCAAGCACCCCACAAGCCGCGACTTCATCCAAGTGGCCGTCGAAGTGGCCGGACCCGATGTGGAGCGCTTTTTCGATCAGGCTCTTTACAGCAACGCTGTGCTGGACTATGCGGTCACTTCGATCACCAACCGCAAGATGCGGCGCAAGGGATTCGGATTTGACCTGCAAATCGAAGACAACGAAGAGGCCAATGGGGAGTTTTCCGACCCTGACGATCCTGAGCCGGATGCTGAAGGAGAAGAAGAAGTCTACGAAAGCGAAGTCAAACTGCGCCGGCTGGGGGAATTCCGCTTTCCCGTCGAGTTGGAAGTGGTCTTCGAGGACGGACAGACGATCCGCGAGCAGTGGGAAGGGGAGGACACCTGGGCCTCCTTCCGCTACACGCGGCCTTGGCCGGTCTCCTCGGCGACCGTGGATCCGCAGCGGCGCGTCTACCTGGACGCCAGATTCATCAACAATAGCTTGACAGTTCAGAGGCAATCCTTGGGAGTGCGCAAGGCCAGTGCCCGCTGGATGTTTTGGTGGCAGGTGTTTTTGGAGATGCTGGCGTTCTGAAAGGGCGGGTAGGGGGAAACTGCGGAGAGCGCGGAGAGGAAGCGCAGAGGACGGAGAGAAGAGAAGAGGGGCAGGATGGTTTTCAGGGCGTTGCGGGACGGGTTCAATGGCTTGCGGGGGCAGTGGCGGCTGCTGTTGGTCTATTTTGCGGCCAACTTCTGCTTTGCCCTGCTGATGGCCTGGCCGATGAACAGCCTGCTGGGATCCTTTGCCGGATACCGTGTGGAGGGTGCCCGGCTGGCCGAAGGCATTGACTTCGAATTCCTCACCGAACTGATGGAATACGAGTCACAAGCCTGGACGGCCCTGATGAGCCTGGCTGCGCCCGTGACGGTCGGCTATTTATTGTTCTCGCTTTTTCTTTGCGGCGGCGCTTTGACGGTGCTTTGGGAAGGAAGGGGCTATTCGGCCTCCCTGTTTTGGAGCGCCGCCGCCCGTCACTTCGGTGCATTCCTGCGCCTGGCCTTGTGGGCGTTGCCCCTGCTGGCCGTCCTTCTGATCGGGCTGGCCCTGATCAACTTGCTGGTGGAGCTGGCTGCCGGCGGCGACCCCTACGAATCGACGACTTTTTGGAGCGTTGCGCTCCAGGCGGGGCTGGCCGGCATTGCCCTTCTGCTCATCAGCCTCTTTGTCGATTACGGGCGCATCCACATTGTCACCACCGGCGAGTCGAAATCCATCCGGGCACTGCTGGAAGGGATCCGGTTTACGCTGGGAAACCTCAGCCGCACTGTGGGGCTGGTCATTTTGCTGCTCCTGCTGTCCGGTTTGGCCGCGCTCCTTTATCTGCCCATATCCAACTGGCTCAACGCTCCCCACAGCCTGGCCGTTTGGAGCCTCATCCTGCTGCAGCAACTGTACGTCCTGTGGAGGTTGGCTTTGCGCCTGACCCGATACGGAGGCGAACTCTCACTATTCCGGACCATTTCGCGCCAAGACGCAAAGAACGCAGAGAAAAAGGAGGAGCCAGGAGCCGTTGATCAGGAGTCAAGACTGGAAGCCGATCAGCCTTTGCGCCCTTAGCGTCTTGGCGCGAAACCCCTTTCGCGGACCAAGATGAAGAACTGTCAATGGAGAAAACGAAGATGAGCGAATCACAAAGCCAAACTGCCACGTTCGGGAAAATCGGCTGGGTCGACCTTACGGTACCCAATGCAGGCCAGGTCCGGGATTTCTATTCCCAAGTAGTGGGATGGAAGACCGAAGACGTCGACATGGGCGGCTACAGCGACCACATCATGATGGCCTCGGACGGTGAAGGAACGGCAGGTATCTGCCACAAGCGCGGTGC
>JANQFM010000478.1 GCA_028277865.1 Acidobacteriota bacterium | reverse complement strand
TAAGGCACAGAGAGAAGACGCAGAGAGCACGGAGAAGAGCAGGCCCTGAGCGGCACCCGGAAACTCAGGGTATCATGCGATCTGGACGTTTTTTTAAGGCGGCCCCTTATGTTTTCCTTTAGCCTGGATTTCCCATGGATTGCCGTAGCGAGGGGCCGCAAGCGCCGTCCCGGCAAGTCGCAACCGAGGCCCGCGCAGGCGTACTGTTGGGTACGTCGAGCAGGCCGGCCGAGCGCAACGCAACCAGGGCGGATGAATGCGGCTCCGCTGTAGGCAACCCGTGAAAAATCCGGGTAAAGCACCACCGATTCCAGACGCTTCCATTCATCAGGGACTGCGTCGGATCGAGGCTCGGGGCAGTGCGAAGGTGAGATGCCCTGAAGTTTTCCTTAAGCGAGGCTTGGCGCGAAGTCCCCTTCATCCCATCGCCCGCAGCACTTTGACCGTCTCCTCCGGCTCAGGGCGAACCGTGTAGTCGGCCTTCCCCTTTTCATTCCAGCCAGATGCGGATCAGGCTGTCCTGGTCGCGGATCTCCAGCAGCTCGGTGGAACCCATGCTCTTGAGCATTTCCAGGACGCTTTTGAGCTTGATCTCATCGTCGCCGATCAGGGCGTCCAGCGAACGGTCTTCGTCCATTTCCGCCAGCCACTCCACCCAGCCAAGGGGGAAGCTGAGGGTCAGCTCTTCGCCGTCCTTGCCGTTCTGGATGAGCAGCTTGATGAAGCTGGCTTCGCCCTCTTTGCGTGCAGGGATGGAAGAGGCCGAAGCTTCGGCGCGCTGGACCACCTTCATGACGGCAGCCAGATCCTTGTCCTGGCTGAGGCCGCTGCCGGCCAGGGAAAAGGCACCCAAAGCAAGGCAGGCAACAACGATATACAGCAGTTCCTTCTTCATGGGATTCCTCCTCGTCGATTAATCAATCCAGATTCGAAAGAGAGCGTCCTTGGAACGGACTTCGACAATGTTTTGGCCTCCGGCCCGTTGTAGTTCATCGATCAGGTTGCGGGCGTCGATTCCCTCCTCTTCCAACTCCCGTAGGGCGTCGCGGGGGATGGAGTCGACCAGCCAGCGGGCCATCGAAAGGGGAAAGCTGAGCGAAACGGTGGCCTCCCCTTCAGCCACGATTTCCAGGTTGAGTCTTTGGCCGACACCAGCCCGGCGCCTGGCGGAGCCTCCTCGCCGGTTCTGCCCCTCAGCAAGCTTGGGATCGATGCGCATCAGGGCCAGGATGGCCCGGTCGCGCAAATCGGCGTCCGGTTCGTTGCCCAGAATCTCGCGCAGCACCGGGACGGCCCGGCCTGATTCGCTCTTGTCGGGGACAGCGCTTAAGCGCAGCGCAGCATAGTATCGCAATGCTTGGTCGCGGCTGGAAAGAGCCTGCCGGGTGCGCCTGATCCAAGACTTGTCGCCTTGCCGGTAAAGCTCCACCGCCAGGTTGATGATGGAAAGGCGGGCCTGCTGAAGGAGCAGCGAACCGGCATCGCGGGGCTGGTCTGCAAATCGATCATACTTGCGCACAGCCTCCGCCAGCGAACCCTTGCTTTCCAGTGCCTTGGCCTCGTAATAGAGAGCCTGTCCGGCCAGCGGCGAATCCGGAAAGCGCGACTGCAGCCTTCGGGCCGATTGCAATGCCTCATCCCAGCGGCTGTCGAAAAGGGCCAGCTTGATGTCGCGCATCAGCTTTTGGGCAGAGGGCTGCTGGGCCAGTGCCTGACCTCCCTGGCCGAGCAGCAGGATGGCCCACAGGGCCGTCGTCATGCAAAGCTTGGGCATCAGGTAAGCGCCTCCTTGCGCATTAGCTGGATCTTGACCAGAGTGGAGCGAGAATCGAGTACCTCCCTCCACAGGTTGACTTGGTCCGGCTGTACGCACTGCTCGCTGCCGGCCACATCGATGAGCAGCAGCTCCAGCTCGTCGCAGACTTTCTTGAAGCTCTCGTTGCCGGGCTGGGCCAACTGGGGATCCAACAGGTGCTTTTGGTAGAGCAGGCTGCGGGCCAGCTGCTGCTCCTGGGCGATATGGACGGCTTCTCCCTGGGGACAGTCGTGGGCGCCTTCCAGTACGCCGAAGAGGACCAATTGGCTGCCGTCCAGATAACGCCGGATGTCCTGGCGGGCCGATTCGCGTTCCATTGCGGCCAACAAGGCCTGTCCCGCCTCGGAATGTTGGGACGGCGTCGGCAGAGGTTGGCCCGTCCTCCAGACAACCAAGGCAGCCAAGATCAACATGGCCGCCAGCGCAGCCACTTTGGGCCAGTGGCGGTTGATCCGGGCCAAGGGGCCGGAGGCGGCAATCTTCCGATCGGCGGCCAAACGACTGAGGACTTCGTCTTCAATCCTTTGGTCGGCCTGCTCCTCGACGCTTTCGGCATAGGCCTCAAGCTGGCGACGCAGGGCAGCAGCCTCCCAGAAGGCCTGGGTGCAGGAAGTGCACTCTTTGAGATGCTGCTGGTCCACCGCGCCCGAATCGGCCAAGCCGACCGTGTAAGCGTCGAAAACCTCCTGGTTCTTCCGGCAGCGTTCAGACATGGGCTTCCCTTTCCAGGTCGGACAGTTCGCTGCGCAGCCTGTGCAGAGCATTGTGCAGGGTCGATTTGACTCCCCCCAAACTGATGCCCAGCGCTTGAGCGATCTCTTCCAGCTTCATTTCACTGAGCAGGCGCAGCTGAATGACCTCCCGCTGGCGCTGAGGCAACAGCCGGATGGCCTCGTGCACCCTTGCAGCGGCCTCGCGATTGCGGGCAAAGCGTTCCGGGTCGGACTGAGGCGGAAGGCCGGCTGGCCGGGAGTCGAACTGTTCGTTGAGTTCCATCGATCCGGCGTGGACCTTGTAGTTCTTGCGGCGCAGGTGGTCGTGGAAAAGGTTGTGGGCGATGCGGAAGATCCAGGGCGCCAAGGGGGCGTCACCCTGGTAGAGATCCGCTTTTTCGTAAACCCGCATCAAAACCTCCTGTGTCAGGTCCAGGGCATCCTCGCGATTCCTGACCCAGCCGTAAAGATATTTAAAGATCCTGCGGCTGAAGCGTTCCACCAGGATCCGCATGGCTTGCGCGTCCTCCGCCTGCAGAGCCTTCATCAACTCGACATCGGTCATGCGCTTGAAACCACCCTGCCGTCCGGGCGCCGCCTCCTCCCTGAGAACTGTCGGCTGGATCCAAAGACAGGCCTGAGAGGCTGTCATCGTCCAACGGCCTCCCTGCATCGCATTGCTGCGGCTGATCTCATCTCGTCCATGGCCATCATAAACCAGTTCGCCCCCTCATCCTTAACCTTCGTGAACGCTAACGGATTTGGAGGCTGGAAGGTTTAGCCCGGATTTCTCATGGATTGCCGCAGCGAGGGGCCGCAAGCGCCGTCCTGGCAAGGCGTCGCGACCGAGGCCCGCGCAGGCGTACTGTCCGTTCGTCGAGCAGGCCGAACGAGCGCAACGCAGCCAGGGCGGATGATTTGCGGCTCCGCAGTAGGCAATCCATGAGAAATTCGGGTTAGCCCGTCCCGAGTTCATCACGCGGCCTCAATCCTGGCAGCATAATTCCTCGCCTCTGAAACAGCGTTG
>JANQFM010000390.1 GCA_028277865.1 Acidobacteriota bacterium | reverse complement strand
AGAATCCGAAGATTGAGATCATGAGTAGTTAGTTGGCAGTCGGCAGTCTGCAGTCGGCAGTCCGGGATCAGCTACAAACCCAAGAACGAAGGTCCAAAGTCCACCAATCCCGGAGAACGGACTCCCTGACCACAAGGGAACGGCCTGTACAGGGGCGGCGCATCGCTGAATCACGGGACGCCATTGTAAACGAGATCTTCGGATACGGAGAAGCCTGAGCGAGACCCCAATGCTGAAAGCATTCTCGTAGCATGTTGGACCTTGGACTCCTCCCTTACCCGCCTGCCGGCAGCTCCAGCCCGGCCTGCTTCAGGAGCAGGCTCAGGTCTTCTCCCGAGGCTGGGATGCAGGGGAGCATGCGGGGAGCGTGGCGGCGGGTCCAGTCAGTGGCCAACTCGCCGGGTTGGGGGGCACCTCGCAATCCCAGCAACTGTCCCCACTCCGCCAGCCGCTTGCGTTCGTAATCCAGCAGCGGGTCTTGTCCGGCCCGGGCGGCCTCGCCTGACACCAGATTGGCGAAGGGATCCTTGCTGCGCAGGGCGTCAGCCAGCACTGAAGTCAGTTGGTGAGCTTCCCTGAATCCCACATTCATGCTCTGGACTCCCACAGGATTGGCCAGGTGCGCAGAGTCTCCCACCAGCCAGATGCGATCCTTGCCCAATGAATCGGCCAGCCGAAACTCGAACTTGATTGCAATCGACCAGGCGACGTCCCCGATCGGGGAGTCGAACCAGGGAGCGCGCTGGCCAATCAACTGCTGCAGTTCCTCCTTGCCCAGATGCGGATAGGAGCGGCCGCCCACTTGGACCGCCAGGCGGCTCTTGACGCGCGGATCGGCAAACTTGGCGGCGCTTTCCAGCTGAAAGCTCCAGCGGAAGCGTCCGCCTCGCATCGGCCAAAGGACATTGGTTTGCCCATTGTCCAAGACGATCCGCACTTCATGCTCAGGATGGCGTTCGGCATCGAACTCGAAGACAGCAAAAAGGAGTGGCTGGGCCACTTCAGGAAAGTCAATCCCCAGCTGCCGGCGCACCACGGAACGATGACCGTCGGCGCCGACGATAAATCGGGCTTTGGTGGTGAAGGATTTGTCGACCATCCACTCGGTACCGGACACGATGTAGCCGGTCGATTCCTTGCGCAGCCTCTGGATGTGAGCATGAACGCCGCGCGAATCGGATTCGATGGCATCCACGCGGTGATTCCACTCGACCTTGACCTTCTTCTTCTTAAGGCGCTTCACCAAGGCTTCCTCGAGCGCCTGCTGAGGCAGGACCAGGATGAAAGGGAATGGAGAGGGAAGCTGGCTGTAGGAAAGCTGCACCTGCCTCTCTCCTTCTTGATAGAAGGCCAGAGCATAAAGCTGGTGCCCTTTCTCGATCAGCTCACGGGCCATTCCCAGGTCATCGAGCAGCTTGAGCGAGTAAGGGTGGAGCGCCAGAGCGTAGCTTCGAGCTGTCGAACGCCATTCCTCCTCCACGATCTCCACCTGGATGCCTCTTTCCGCCAACACGAGCCCTGTGAACAACCCCACCGGGCCGGCTCCAACCACTAGAACTTCAGTTTCGCGATCTCTGGCCATCTTTCGATCCTCCCCTGAAAAAAGTCACCGCCTCAGCTTTTGCAAGTCGAAATCCAAAGAGCCTCCTATGTCTCCTTTGACACCAAAGCTGTAACTGCCCTCAACCCGCTTTACTTGGTGTCTTCCGATCAGGCGGTCGCGGATGCCTGGCAATGGGGCATTTCCACTTCGCGCAGGGGCATTTGCCCCAGTTTCGCCCGAGGCACGACTGACGGTTCCGACAGTCGGTCAAGAGTCGCATTAGTCAAAGAGGTGTTGGCACAAGCCCCTGAAATCAAACAGCTTCAGAACTCCTGAGGGGATTGGGGGAGACGTGGCACGCACGAGTCCGTCAATGCCTTTTGAGCCGCCGTCAGTCGACCGATTCCGTCGATCCTATGATCAAACGAGGCCACGATCCAGCTTACCGATCACCCTGCCTCTTCAGGGAGTGGCCTGGACGATGTCCCCGCATCTTTCGGCGGCCCGGGACACCTGCCGCGCCTCCCGTTCCCGAGGAAGATCCTTGGCCAAGGACCTCGATCTCGCCGGCGCTGACGAGCTTTTGGACCGACTCTCTCTCTTCATCGGCATTGGAGATCTGCCCCTCTTTGCCTGGTCCGAGGTGCAGCACCCCTTTTGAAAGGCGAATTCTGAGCGGTCGATGAGTCTTGTTGAGCACTGTCCTCATGGATTCGGCACCTCCTTTGCCTCAGACCTTATCTTAACTCCCGACGAGCCCGACGCGCCACTCGTTCTCCACTCACGGATAGTGGATGCGCCGCCTGCCCGTCCACGGAAAGAGCAGTCACTCACTGAGACAGCTGCGGATTGCTTGAGTGAAGTTCAGCAGATCTTCGAGATGGCTTTCCACAATCTCCTGGACAATGGAGGGGTCTACAATCTCATAGGCGTGAACCAAGATGTTTCGGAAGCCGGCCATCTTGCGAAGCGACTCGGCCAGATCGGGATTCACGAAGCCGGCGCTCTCCAAGAGATCAAACAACTCGCGGTTGGTGCGGGGCTCTCCCAGGCGCTCGTCCGAAACTATGTGCGAAGCGACGTCCAGGGCCGCTTGAATGGCCATCTGCAAGGTGTGCTCCACAAAGCGTTCCTCGCGGATGTCGTGGGGAATCTGATCCGGGCGGCTGAGGGTGCGCAGCTCTTGGACGCAGGTTTCGATCCGCGTCAGTTTCTTGAAAGCCAGGTCGGGATCAGTCAAGGCGCTTCGCCTCCTTGTGCGCATCCTGCCTCCGATAGCGGCGCAGGATGGGCTGAAGGTCGAAGTACTCGTTTCTGGCCCGCACTTCGAACTGGATGCGCCGCGAGCGGTCGCGGTCCAGCAGCAGCAGCCCGTCGCGAAGCACCCGGTGAATCAGGTCGGCAGGGGCGTGATTGAGGGTCAGAACCTGGACAGGCAAGCCCAATCGTCGCTCCATCTCGGATTCGATGCCCAGGGGAAGGCCTTCGAATGTGCGGGGAGGATCCTGGGCAAACAGGACGGCCACATCCACATCACTGCGAGTCCCCGCAGTGTCACGCGCCCTGCTGCCGAACAGGTAGGCGGCTACTATGTTTGCAGGCTGTT
>JANQFM010000356.1 GCA_028277865.1 Acidobacteriota bacterium | reverse complement strand
AAAGGCAGCGCCCGCCTTGAAGATGGCCAGCGGCGCCACGATCATGTCCAGCGTCCGCTGCACGCATAATCCGACCCTGTCCCCGGCCCGCGTCCCCAGCTTGAGCAGGCAGTGCGCGAGTTGATTGGCCTGCCGGTTCAGCTCGCGGTAAGTCATTTCCCTGCCGTCGCACTGGACGGCGGTCGCCTCGGGGCTCTTGTCGACCTGCTCCTGAATCAGGTCGACGATCGTCTTTTCCCGAGGGTATTCGCGGGAGGTGGCGTTGAACCGGTGCAGGAGAGTCTCTTTTTGCCCGGCCGGCAGGATGTCAGTTTCGCCGAGCCGCTGCTCCGGATCCCGCAGGAGGCAAGCCAGAGCGGCGCCGAACTGCCGGACCGTCCTCCGCACCTCTTCCCTGTGATAGGCATGGGCATTGTAGGTGAACTTGAAGGTCATCCTTTGGCCCGGGACGACCGTCAGGTCGAGGTCGTAATGGGTGCAATCGTGAGCCTGAACAGGAACGATCCCGACCTCGGCCCCGCCCTCTTCCGAATCTGCGGCGGCGCCCAGAGGATAGTTTTCAAAGATGATCACGTGGTCGAACAGATCCCGGCCCAAAGCGCTTTGCGATTGGATCTCAGGCAAGCACAGGTGATGATGCGGCTGGCTGGCGAAAGCAGCCTCCTGGGTGTCGCGCAACAGCTCCAGGAAGGACTTGCCGGGCTCGCAGGCGATGCGGACGGGGACGGTGTTGATGAACAGCCCTACGATTTCTTCGACCCCTGCCAACTCGGAAGGCCGGCCCGAGACGACGGCGCCGAAGACCACGTCAGGGCGATCGTTGCAGTGCGACAGCAGCAAGCCCCAACAGCTTTGGATGACGATGTTGAGGGTGACTCCGGCCTTGACCGCCAGCCGAGCCAGTTTTTTGCTCACGACCGCGTCCAGCTCGAGGACTTCCTCTTCCAGCGAGCTTGGCTGCGATTCACCCGTCCTGCCCATCCTCGGCAGCCTTGCCGGCTGCTCGTATCCGTCCAGGTAACTTCGCCAGAACCGCCGGGCGCTGCCCTCGTCCCGACTGCCCAGCCAGCGGATGTAATCGCGGTAGGGGACAGCGGGCGGCAGTTGCGCTCTCCTGCCGCTGAGGCGGGCATTGTAAAAGTGCAGGAAATCCCTTTGCAGAATCGCCAGGCACCAACCGTCCAAAAGGATATGGTGGTAGCTCCATACGAACTGATAGTCCTTTTCGCGGCGGCGAAAGACGGCCACCCGCATCAGCACATCCCTGTGCAGGTCAAAGCCGCGCCGCCGTTCGGCCTGACGGTACTCCTCGATCTGCACCTCCTGCTCCGCTGCAGCCAAGCGGCGCAGGTCGGTGAAGGAAACCTCGGGCACCCGGTCGCTGAGCACGACCTGCAGCGGCTGCGTCAGGTCTTGATGAAGGAAGGCGCTGCGCAGCGCTGCATGCCTGCCTGACAGCTCATGCCAGCTTTGGCGAAAAGCGTCCGGCTGCAGCAATCCGAAGAATTGATAGGTGACCTGGACGAAATAGGCCTCGGAGCTGGGATCGAACAAGGACTGAAAAAGCAAGCCCTGCTGAAGCGGCGAGAGCGGATAAACACTCTCGATTCGGCCGTCGATCAGCCCCCGGACGGTTGCCGGCGATAGCGCAGCAAGATCGGCATCCGGCGCTGTCAGGTCCGAATCAGCATCCGACCCCTTTGCCAGGGGTTGCGCCGCTTCAACTTCCTGCACCTTGCGTCGGCAGTGCTCGATCACCAGACGCATTTGGCGGCGGACGTCCGCCAGCAGTTCGCTTGCCTCTTTCATGGGCAAGCGCTGCGGGTTGAAGTGCAAGGAAAGGACCAATCGTCCCTTGCCGACCAAAGCCACGAAGTCCAGTTCGTGGACACGTTGCATATCGCCGGAGATGGCTCGGCCGGTGGCTTCGTCGGCGAATTCAAGCAGCCCGTCCCCATCGCCCGGCGGGCCGAACTGGCCCAGGTAGTTGAAGCTGATCTGCGGGTTTGCCGTAAGCGGGCATCCCGCCAGGTAGCGCAAGATGCCGTAACCTGCGCCTTTGTTCGGGACGCGGCGCAGGCGGTCTTTCACCTGCAGGATCCGGCGGCCCAGGTCGTTGCCTTGGGTCGGCACGACGAATGGGTAAAGGCTTGTAAACCACCCCACGGTGCGGGTCAGGTCCAGCGAATCATCCGCCCCTTCCCGGCCGTGCCCTTCGAGGGTGATCAACATGTCGTCATTGCCTGTCCATCCTTGCAGGGCGCGGCCCAGCGCCGCCAGCAGCAGATCCATGATTTGGGTCTGATAGGCCCGATGAGCGCCTTTCAGCAGCCAGGCTGTTTCTTCCTCGCTCAGGCGCTCGGACACGGTTTGGGTATCGCCATAAGAATTCGTTGTACCTTTACTGTTGATCGGAAGCCTGGCGACGCCGGATTTTTCGACGGCCAGCCAATAATCCAGTTCGGCGCGCAGCTCTTCGGTTCCTGCCATGCGCTGGACGTGCTCGGCCCAACTGCGAAAGCTCGAAGTCCTGGGGGCTGGATCCATGTTGCGGTAAGCGATCTGCAGATCCTCCAGCAGGATCCTCCATGACACGCCGTCGACGGCGAGATGGTGAATCACCAGCAAGAGGCGGTCTGCGTCCGGGCAGCGGAAAAGAGCTGCCTTCAGCAACGGGCCTTGCGCCAGGTCGATTCCGCGCTGGACTTCTTCGGCGTGGCCTTCCAGGGCTGCGGCCGCATCCGCTTGGTTGCGAAGATCGATCACTTGCGGCACGACACGATCAGTGGGCGGATTGCAGCTCTGCCGTAGCCTCCCGCCCCGCTCTTGAAAAGTCAGCCGCAGGGCATCGTGCCTCTCTTGAAGCTGGCTGAGCGCCTGTTGCAGGCGATCTTCGTCAAGCGGCTCGCCGGCACGCAGCAGCACCGCCTGGTTGAAATGGTGGCGACCGGTGCTGCAGTGCTCGAAGAACCATCTCTGCACGGCCGTCAGCGGGATTTCGCCAACCTCGTCGCCGACTTCCCTTCTCTCCCGGTCCGGCTTCAGGCAGGTCGCCAGTTGAGCGATGGTGGGATGCCTGAGCAGGTCCGCCACACGCAACCGCCAACCGGCCCGCGTCAGACGGCTGACGAGTTGGATGGCGGTGATCGAGTCGCCGCCCAGCTCAAAATAACTGTCGTAAATGCCGACCCGCTCGCAACGCAGCACGTCCTGCCAGGTGTTGGCCAGGCATTCCTCCAGTTCGTTTCGCGGGGCCACGAACTCAGCAACGGGCTCCGGCAGTGCCGTCTCCGGCGGCGGCAGTGCCTTGCGGTCCACTTTTCCGTTTTCGTTCAGGGGCAGTACATCCAGCAAAACGTACCTGGCGGGAACCATGTAGGCAGGCAACCGGGCCATCAAGGCGTCCCGTAAGCCGGCGGCGCTCAGGGACGACCTTCCCGCCACGTAAGCCACCAACTCGCGATGCCCAGCCCGACCCTGGCGGGCCAGCACCACGGCTTGGCGAACCTGCGG
>JANQFM010000351.1 GCA_028277865.1 Acidobacteriota bacterium | reverse complement strand
GCCTCCGGAGGGATCCCGATCCTGGCAGTCGAGCGGATCCAGACTCCGGAAGCCCGCAAGATGCGGGCGCTCCCGGCCTTCCCGGTCTGAGGCGTTGCCTCGCTAGCTCTAGCACGGTCAACGCGTAATATATCGATTGAGAATCTGTTAGTCGATACCGCCTGTGAACCTTGCGCCCTTTGCGTCTTGGCGCGAAACCCCCATCAGAATCCTCCACGGACCCGTTTGCCGGACCATCTCGAACTCCTTGTCGTCCTTGACGGCCAAGGAGCCTGCGAATCCCAGCGAGTTGACCGAAATCGGCCCAAACCTTCCCCTGCTGCGAGGAATCATCAGCATCCACTTGCGGGTAACCAGCAAATTGTAGGAATGTGCCTCGACATCCAACTCGGCCGCCATCTGGAGATAGCTCTTCAGCATCCACCGGACTACTTCGGCAGGGTCCTTCCTCCGATCAAGCTGCAAGCCTACGATGCGATGCGGTATCGGCAGGCTTGTTGTCGAGATTTCGGCGCCGGATTTCAGCAGCCTTTGGACGGGGATGGCCGGCCCCTCGGGCGCCAGAGGCAGGGGGACGACCTGCAGGTGCTTGTGCCTTTGACTTGCGCCGGCCATCTCTCCGGCGTTGTAAAAGCCAAGCCCCTCAAATTCCGCCATGCATCGCCACAAAGCCTCGAAGTCGGCCTGGGTGAGCCAGCTCTCTTGCAGTTCAAAGTGCTTGGTGATAATCAGCAGGTGGTGATCCAATACGTTGAACTTGTTGAGCACAGCCAGGTGGGTATCTGACACTGCAGCCACCGACAGATCCCTTTCGGGAGGAAGGAAGGGATTGTAGTGCTGTCCGGCTTGCTTTTTTTCGGCTTGCACCTGGCGAAGCGCCTGCTTCAGGGCCAGGGCGGGCAGGATCCGCACGGCAAAGCGGATTCCGCCATCTTCAAGGTAGCGGCAGCGGCTGGAAATGGAGTGCAGCGCTCCGGCATTGCGGGCGCAAGCCGCCTGTTCGGTGATCCGCCTCCAAAGAGTCCCGGGCTGAAAGGGCTGGGTCTGCAGGTGAGCGTGAGTTTTCTTCACGGAGGACAGTTTACAGTCCGAGTGATGGCTGGGCTCAGGCTAGCCCGTTCTCTCCCAAAAGGAGTCGAGCATCAAACGAACTGCCCAATCTTCTGTTCCGGTTGGGTGCAATCTGTGGTAGAGTAGCCCCGTTACAAGTGCGGCGTTTCCAGTTTGATGTGGGAACCCACGGTCAAGGCGTCGCGGAAAGGTTCCGCTGTTTTCCTTCCCGAGTCCACTTCACCACGAAAGCATGCTTCACTTGATCAGCGAACTTTGAATGCCTTCCGGCCTGACTGGCGTGGAACTGTCAGGGACCAGGCGGCCGGGGGCGGATTGCAAAGCTCCCCAACGGGGAGCGCGGGAGTTTTCACAGAGAAATGGGTAAGAGAATCTACGTTGGAAACATTTCCTTCAGTTGGCACGAAGACGATGTACGAGAGCTGTTTGAGGGATTTGGTGAAGTGAATTCGGTGTACATGCCGACCGACCGTCAGACGGGGCAGGTGCGGGGCTTTGCATTTGTCGAAATGTCGGAGGATGACGCCGTTGCAGCCATTCAGAGCCTGGACGGCGCTGAGCAGGGCGGACGCACCCTTCGAGTCAATGAAGCACGTCCCCGAGTGGATCGCGGCGGCGGTGGCGGCGGTGGCGGCGGCTACCGGCAAGATCGGCGCTGGTAA
>JANQFM010000348.1 GCA_028277865.1 Acidobacteriota bacterium | reverse complement strand
CTGGGTGGGTCGGGAGGACAGCCGTGAGCAAGACGCTCGACCTTCAGAGTTTGGAAGCCAAGCGCCAAGAGCTTTTCGAGCAGTTGGCCGGATTGGGGGATTTCCGGCGGGGGACGATCTCCGCGAACTACCGCAAGTGCGGCAGGTCCAACTGCGCCTGCGCACGCCCCGGCCATCCCGGCCACGGCCCCCAGTACTTGTGGAATGCCACCATAGCCGGCGAGAGCCTGGCCAAGAACCTGCGCCTGGGGCCGGAGCTGGAGAAGGTGGGCCGCGAGGTGGAGAACCATCGCCGCTTTGTGCAGCTCTGCGAGCAGCTGGTCCAGGTCAGCGAGCAGATCTGCGACCTTCGCCCCCTGCGCGAGGTGCCGGAAGTGGAAGAGCTGGACGAGCTGAAAAACAAATTGCGCAGGAAGTATGCCGGGAGGCGCAGCAAGAGGTAGAAGCCTTGGCCGGCCGGGTCCTGGGCGAGCGCAAGCGGCGGGGCCGCCTGGACCTGGAAGCCAGCGAGGGCGCGGTCCGCAGCTCGATGCACCGCATGGGGGGCCTTCTGCTGGAGAAATTCCTGAACGCCGACGGGGGCGGCTATTGCGGGGCCAGGGTGCCTTGCGGCCAGGGTCACCAGGCCGAGTTCGTGGCCTGCCGGGAAAAAGGGCTGCAGACGGTGCTGGGGCCGGTGCGGGTCGAGCGGGCCTGCTATCACTGCGCCCGCTGCGGCCGGGGGGAGGCGCCCAAGGACCGGGAGCTGGACATCGCAGGCACGGGCTTCAGCCCGGGGCTGCGGCGCATGATGGGGCGGGTGGGCGCCAAGGAGGCCTTCGAGGAGGGGCGCGCCGACTTGCAGGAGCTGGCCGGGGTCGAGGTGACGGCCAAGGCCGTCGAACGGGTTTCCGAGTCGCTGGGCGAGCAGGTGGAGGCCTTGAGCCGGCGCGAGCAGGAGTCGGCTTTCTCGGGGCAAGTGCTTGCCTTTGCCCCAGCCGTCCCGACCCTCTACGTGGCCGTCGACGGGACAGGGGTGCCGGTGCTTCCCTGCGAAGCAAAAGGGGCGGGCAAAAGCGGTCAGGGCGTGGCCAAGACCCGCGAAGCCAAGCTGGGATGCGTCTTCACCCAGGCCCGGCTGGACAAGCAAGGCTTCCCGGTGCGCGACCCAGGCTCGACCAGCTACGTCGGCGCCATCGAGCCGGCCGCAGAGTTCGGGCGCCGGGTTTATGCCGAGGCTGCGCGGCGGGGCTGCGAGCGGGCCAAGAAGGCGGCGGTGCTCGGCGACGGGGCGCCCTGGATCTGGCCATCGCCGAGGAGCACTTTTGCGGGGCGGTCCAGATTGTCGACCTTTACCATGCCCGCGAGAGGCTCTGGGAGCTGGCCGGCTTGGCCTTCGGCCAAGGCACGCCGGAGGCGAAGCGGTGGGCGGCCGAGCAGCGCCAAAAGCTGGGCCAAGGCCGGATCGAGGCCTTGATCGGCTGCCTCAAGCAAATCCAGGCGGGCAACGAAAATGCGGCCGGGGAACTGGCCAAGGCGGCGGAGTATTTCAGGAGGAATGCCCGCCGGATGCGCTATGCCGATTTCCGCAGCCAAGGCCTCCCTACATTTATGTCGCACACCCATCGAACAGTCTTGATTTGCTCTTTACTATTCTACTCGCTATACTTCGCTCCAGGATTTTATTTAATGGAATTCATATTCCCAAAACAGGGGTCTTGTCCCGCCAGGCGAGCACTGTACCTCTGCGAGAGCCCCGCCTCGGGCGCAGTCTCGCCTCGCCAACCGCCAACCTTCCATAAGGAGATGCACCAATGACGTTTTCACGCAGCAAGTACTTTCTCTGTGCCGTTCTCTTGCTCTCGTTCCTAGCTGGAGCGAGCGTTTCTAGCGCTCAGCAGGCGCCCGAATGCAGCCCAGACTCGGAGCAGCAGAAGAAATGTGAGGAAAGGCTTACCAAGGCTCGGGACTTTCTGAGGCTGCTCGGGATCAAGAATCCTCCAGAACTCAACTCTGAGAGCCTCGATAAGGTCGCCTCAGCCTTGATGCGGCTCAAAGCTGCGGAAGAGCCGGCGGAAACACCCTTAGCGCCCGAGACGCAGACAGGACAGGACGACGGCAGCAGCAACAATCTGAACGTTATCCCCGAAGTTGACTTACTGCCGCGATTCTTACGCAGGCTGGCAGCCTTCGCGACATTCGACCTGGAGTGGACAGATACACCTGACGAGATTGTAGGCAGAATTCCGGTTATGGAAGACATGATGAATAACCGACCTAGAGCAGGAGCGACGGACGAGCCTCCACCAATGTTTATGGAAGGTCTCGTCGAAAATCCGCAAAGCTACTTACAGAGATTCTCGTTCAATTTTGACTTGGCTCAGCTCTTCCCGACACCAGCGGAACTGAATGCTGCGTACGCTAAACTGAGCGACATAAAGAAGCATTTTGACCTTGACACCAAGAAGTTCAATAGGCTCTTGGGCACAACTAGTAGTGATGATCAGATTAATGGCGATGATCGGATCAAGCGGCTGCTGCACTACTTCGGCCGAAAGCGCACGCGAGATGTAATGGCCAGACTTCTAGCGTCCTTCAGCACGCGCGTTAGCTTCTCCGAGCGATCCGTGACGCTTGACAATGAGAATACAGTAGTCCGCGGAGATGAGTTTGGGACCACCTTCGCCGTCGCTTTTAATCCACGCCGCCTCATCAGTAGAGCTGAAGACGCCGACGCCCACGAAGCTCTCCTCCACTTGGCCAAACTCGCGCCCGAGATTCTAGATCCAGAGCCTCTAGATCCAGAAAAGCAAGCAGATTTATGGATCGCCAGGAACGACTTGAAGTGTCTTGAGGCAAAATCGCTCAAGGTCTGCGCCGACGAAGGGATTTCATCAATGGGGATCTGGATGTCAGCCCTATTGCCACGGGTCGAGTTCCGGATCGTCGACGATTTCGATTTCCTGCGCATCGGCGGCCAGTTTCCTTCGGACCGGCGTACAGAAACACTGTTGCTTCGTTGGAACCTTCGTCCGCTATTTGAGAGGTTTGCCCCGCGCACGTCGGGAATCCGTCTGAAGAAGGCGATGAAGGAACTTGAGCAGCTCAAGTGCCTATGGAGAGTCACGTTGCCTAAGGAGAAAGAGACTACCGACAACCCTGTGGCTACAGTGATCCACGTTCCCCTAGGGCAGTACTTCCAAGAGCGGCTCAGGATTACTGAGAATACGGTGAATAATGTCGTCACAAATTGCCGTCGGCCAAAGGTCCGTACGTCCCAGACCCCTACGAAGACCGGCCCGTCAGCTGGATCGGTACAGGAGCGAGAGATAGAGAACAAGAAAAACGAAGAGAAAGAAAGGGAGAAGAAGCGTCGCAAAGCCGAGGAGCTACTTGCGGATAGAACGAAGTGGTGCTTGGCAGAGTCACTAGCGTCAAGAAAATGTGCCAAGAGCAACCCCTTGCCAGATAACCTCGAAATCACCAAAGATGGAGTTATCCAAGGTGTCATCATTAACAAGCCTCCAACCGATCAGTATACGGTCTTGTTTCAGGGTGAGTACGGCCCTATCGAGAGGAGAAGGATCCGCCTCGTCCACAAGGTGGACCATGCAGCTCTCATGACCGACTACATGTATCTCTGCCTCACACCCTCCATCGTCCTGGATGACGACTGGTACGAGGAATTCAAGCACCATTGGGGCTGGATTCTGAGTAAGAAGATGGAAACTAGTGCAACCCAAGAGACGCCGGAGTAGTCCCGCCCAAGGGGGCCCGCCCGCATTCAAGCAGTGCGGACGGGTTCACACGTCCTCGAACGCTTCGGGGACCGGATCCTTCAAGCACAAATGCTTGACGACACTTGATCCGAATTTCGATGCGATTACGAAATTTGTTAGACAGCGCGCGCTATCAAGAGATCGTTCCCGGAACTCTGGCGTTGCTCTATCATTTTTGCATGCTGCGATTTGACAGTGAAGCAGTCACACGATTGTGGCAAGAACCTTCCAAGCACAAGTGCGTTTTTGAGCGCAAGTCGAGTTCAGTCAGAACGGATCCGTCACTTCAGTGATTCTCACAACTTAGACGGGGCCAGTGACGACGCACGTAGCGCAGTACCGACCGGTAGGAGCCCTGGTAGCCCATTCGCGGACCAGATCCTGGCTCCAATCCTCCTTGGGTAATCCAAAAAGACGTCCAGGGCGACGCTGACCAACCCGGTTCTACTGTACTTCATCCGACGGTCACGCGGGCTTTTCTGGTCAGGCGGGTCGATTGATATACCTCAGTTTACCACCGTGAGGCGTCAACGACCGCAACACTCACACCGGCCACCAGTAGGGCCAAGGAAGGATCTGACATCAGATTGGAGGTCTTCGTTGAATCGCTTTTGCGCATTGGTGGCGTCTGCGATTAGGTGTGTTCACTTTTTTGAACTATAGGCGCATTAATTGCCTTCGCAGCCTCTTGATTGCGGTGTAGTACCTGGAGGCGAGAGTCGAGCTCGGTAAGCCGGTTCTTCAGGCCTCTGCTGCTATGTTGCTGCACTCCGAGTAGGATTTCAATTGTTCTTGGTCTTTTGGGCTCAGTTGTTGCGCTGCTTCCTGGATTTCGCGTAGGAGCACACGGTGTTCGGCTCTCGCTTGTGCAGTCCTCCCTTTGCTCCTGAGTTGTTGCAGGTACTGGGTTGTGGCTGTTCTGGTGGCGTACTGTTTGCGGATGTAGTCTGTAGCTGTGGTTTCGGCAGCTCGTACGAGGTATTGGCGCGGGAGGTGGCCGTTGAACTTCTTTGGTCGTGCCTTGTAGACGCGCAGGAAGGTTTCTTGCAGGAGGTCGGGGGCTTCTTCCCAACTTGTGCGCTGGGCTAGGAGTGCGAGTAACCGCTTCTGGTTTTGTTGCCACACTCGCAGGAGTTTTTCGTCCAGTCCATTTTAATCGCTTGTGATCGTCTAACCGTCCAGGGGCAGGAGAGAAGCCTGCGCCGTGCCTCTTGCCGGACATGGCGTTTCTTAAGAAGTTTGTAGTGCTGAACGCCAATAAAGGGGGCAGGCCAACCCTCGAAATGGGGTTGGCCTAGAAGGGACAGACTATTGCACGACACTTTGATGTTTGGGTTCTTCCGACATTGATTGTCCGCAGAGCGTGCATTGGTCGTCGCTGGGGTCCGGTGGCGTTTCTGAATGGTCGGGTGGGGGTGCGGTGTTGCCGCAGAGTGGGCATTCCCACCGTGCGCCTTCGAGGCGGTTGGCAGCACTTGTCACGGTGAGACTGAGTCGTCGTTGGACGCTTTCCAGTGCTTCGATGCCTCCGCCTTCGGCCCTGTTGGGCAACTCCTTGAAGATGCCGACGACGGCAAAGAGGGCGTCGGTGCAGTCCTTGATCTCGTTCCATTCCTTGGGCGTGAGACTGCCCCTGGGATTGGGGACAGTCACCAACCCCAAGAAGAAAGTGATGGTTTGCCAACCATGCTGAGTGACCATAATACTCGCTGACTTGTGATGGCAGGACGATATCAGGATTGCGGCTGAGAGGGGCAGACGGGGCAGGGTGGGGCAAGGCGACCACCTTGCAAGACAGAAGCCCGAATTGCAGGCGCACCTCGTCGGCTTGAGATTTGAGGGCGGGATGGCGAGGCGCTCGTCAGCGGGGGCTGGCGCGGGTGCGCTGGGAGCGGAGGGTGAAGGAGCCCCCGCTGCCTTG
>JANQFM010000542.1 GCA_028277865.1 Acidobacteriota bacterium | reverse complement strand
AGCTGATGTTGCGGTTGACTCCGGAGACGGTGCCGGCGCAGCCCTGGGGGCAGACGATCGGTGTCCGGGTATTGTCTTTCCACTGCACCTTCCCCAGTTCGTCGCCAGCCTTGCAGTCGTCTCCTGAGTCAACATTAAAAGTGATGGAAAGCACGGTCAAGCCGTCGTTGTCCCTTCGGCCTCGAAAGTAATCGACGCTGGACCTCAATTCACGGTTCTCGCTGTCATAGCTGGTCATTGCTCTCCTTTGCTCCATGGAACGATTACAAAAGTGTCATCGACAGCCGGCCGGCGGCCTTTGAGGGAATCGTACTTGCTGGCCCACACGGCCTGCCAAAGCCGGTAGTCGCGGTGCTGGACCTCGTCTTCGGCCTTGCGTTGACGGTCAAATGCATCCAGGGCGACCAGAAAGTCAAGCTTTTCGTCCAGTTCGGCCTGCAGCACCTCCTCGATGCGGGCCAGGACCGCTTCATCGCTGTCGGTGTCGGGCGGCCATTGGGGCGTTTCGCGGGTGGGAATCAGGCGGATCATGCGCCGGTGGGCGCTCAAGAGGACCTTGGCCAGATTGTCGAGGGTCTTCTTGGGGTCGGGAGACTTCAGATCCTGGTAGGAGACGAAGAAATCGTCATCCCCCTCCTGCGCTTCCCAGCCTTCCAAAGCCACGGGCTTGTCAAAGCCCTCCGGCGATTGCCAAAAGTCAGGGATGCGGAAAAGCTTGCTGCGCACGGCGAAGCGGCCCTGCTCTTTGAGAGGCTCGTTTTGGTGCAGGGAAAGGGTTCGGAATTCGATAGGCCAATCCAGTGCAGACCCCAGGTTCAGTTCCAGCCAAGTATTATCGGACTGGTTGAGCATCCATTCGCCGCGGTGAGTATGGGCCGAATTGTAAAGGGGGATCTTGTAGCGGCGCCGGAAGTCGTCGACGGCTTGCTGGGCGCCTTCGTACAGGGTGGAGTAGGGATGGTGGCTCATCAGGAAGTTGAGGCGTTTTTCGGGTCCTTGGCTGAGCCAAGCCTCTACCGTGGCAATTTGGTCGGGCATCATGTTGCCGTTGACCCCTGCGTTGAAGCTGGGCAGCAGGATGGGCCGGTTGTTGTACTGGCTGGAATCGAAGATGACAGCAAACACGGGCGGCGGTGCCTCGCCATCGGGCGGCGGCGGCAGGCTGAGGTTGACGAGTTGGACGATGTGCGACCGGTAAGGGCGCTCTTTGTCCACGTTCCATGAAACAGCCACCAGAAAGTCCTCTCCCTGCTGCTCAGATTGCCAACTGCCCCGTGCGGGTGGAGGCCAGGCGACGCTTTCCCGCAGCCCGGAATTGGCAGGCTGGTCGATCAGCGCTTTGAGGTATCTTTCCACAAAGAGGTCTTTGGTGAGCGGCTGGCCGCCCCTCTTGCAGGCCTCCTGCCATGTGGACATCCCTTCATGAGTGTTGCCCAACAAGAATGCGTCGTGGTTTCCCGGCGCCATCACCCAGGGCTGGGGAGGGTTGTTTACGCTGCCGGTGGCCAGGGCTTCGGTCATGATCTCGACGAAGCGGTCGAATTCCCCGCTGCAGCCCACATCCATGGCGTCGCCCAGGTGGATGACCGGTGTCAGGCCTTCCTTGGCAAAGTTTTTCAGGATCCAGGTCAGGACGCTGTGCCCGAAGAAGTCCTGCTGCAGAGGGCGGATGGCTACACTGACCAACTGGGTGGTGAATTCGCTGCGTATCCAGAGCGGGCCCCCGTAAAGATGGTGCAGCTGGTTGTCGGCCACCAGCAGAACGCGATTGGAAATCGCTTCGGCGTTTTCCGGCTGGGTTTTCCTCACCTCGTATTCGGTTCCCAGCGACTGGGTTCCGCACCTATTGCAGCCGACCGGCAGGCCGATCAAGAGGACCGAACAGGCAACGACAGCAGCCAAACAGTGCCTTCTCATCGAAAATCCTCCAGGTCCATCGCAGTCCCGAGGGGAGTTGCCTCAATTGCTTGGATGCATGGTACCCGAAAAGCACGGCATTGGAAACCCCTTCCGATACTCGGCGATGGCCAGCATGTCTGGGCCGACTCAGAAGGCACGAAAAGACGGGCTGGTTATCCTCTTTGGCACTGCTTGGCCTGTTGCATACGTTTTGATCTTGCTGTAGACTGTCCCAGCGATTTTTAGGATCATTGCCGTGATCTTGCGATTCAAGTTGAGTGAAGATGCTTTCCAACCTGGGAGGAAGAAGAGGAAATGAGCAAAGGCGTTCAGCGGACCGTCCTCATCGCAGCAGCAGTCATCCTGGTGACTGCCATCATCTACTTTGTTCAGAATGGCGCACAACCGGAAGAGATGACCGAATGCGCGATCACCTGTCCGGACGGCACTAGCTGCAATGCGGCCTGCCCCTCCGGGCTGGTGTGCGAAAAGACCTGTGATCCGACAGCCCGATGCAGATGCATCGAATTCGAAGAGGCTACTGGTTGAGGGTGCCGCAAATTAATATGTTGAAAATGTCTGGGGTAGCTGGTATCCTGTATTAGATTTTGCTTGACGTAGTTGTAACTGCTGTTTTCTGGATTGAGGGTGAATTTGCCCTCTGGTGGATCTGGGAGCTTGCAGGAATGATTACCTTGGGAAGGTAAGGCGAGCGGCTAAGGGAATAGAATCATTCCGGCTGTGGATGTGCCGTCCTTTGAGGGTTCCCTTATATGGCTCGCAATTGGAAGTCGCATTAAAAGGAGGTTGAAATGAAAGTATTGATATCTGCTATGTGCATCTGCACCCTGGCTGTGTTGCTGGTCCTCTCGCTATCAGTTCTCCTGCCGAGCCCTGCTGCGGCAGAGTCCTGTTCGATACTCTGCAACAATGGGACGAGCTGTTCGGCCAACTGCGGTATGCTGGCGTGCTCCGCAGACTGCTCCCCGAATGCTAGCTGCGCTTGTTGGGAGCGAAATAGAGGCTTTTAAAATGATCCAAGTCGAAAGATTAGGAATAATAACCAAAAGGTGACCTTTCGCACCGTCTGGACTATCGTTCAGCCTACAAGGCACCGATGAGGAATGCATGGTGAACCGAAATCTGGGTTTTTACCTCAAGATCCTGGTCACATACGCATCAGCCGTCACCATATTGAACTTGGCACTGGTTTGGAAGGTGGATGCTCTGAACAGCCAGCTTTTTACCTTAAAGGCACCCAAGGGGCTGGAGGTCGGCCAGAGATGCCCACCTTTTTTGGCCTTCTCCACTTCCGGCGAATCCTTCCAGGTTCGATTCGGAGAGACGGAGCCCCGGCGAATCGTCGTCCTGATCCGTTCCTCATGCCCCTTTTCCAGGGAGTCTTTCCCGTTCTGGGAGCAGTTGGCAAAAAAGCTGGACGGACGTCCGATGATCGGTATCGTAACAGACGGTGTCGGCAAGGCTAGGGAGATGGCTCGGAAGTACTCGCTGCCCTTTCCGCTTGCGACTGTCTCCGAGCAGGCTCTTTCCCAATTCAAGATCTCGGCAGTGCCTCAGACGCTTCTCATCGAATCGGACGGCGCAGTGCTTCATGCCCACATCGGCTTGGTGGATTCCGGCGTCATCTCCGAGATTGAACGTCTGCTGAACGATCCGTCCCCAGTCAATGCGTCTGTCCCCGTCCCTCCGCCCTACACTGCCTTCGAGGAGGAAGGCTTTTGATTTCGCAAAAGGAACGGTCACCCAAACAGTGTTTTGCTTATGAACGGATTAATATTTGATGCTTGCTCCGGCTTCAGGGCAGTACGGCAAAGCCCGGGGCCGAATCTGCTTATTTTGACGGTCTTGACCCTGGTCATCGCCGCCAATGTGGCTATCCTGGCTGTCGTCAGAGGCGTTTTGCTGCGCCCGTTGCCCTACCGGGATCCTGGATCTCTGGTCATGGTCTGGGAAAAGCCCCCCAACCCCGCCATCAAGCCCAACCTCTGGCCTGTCTCTTATCCCAATTACCTGGATCTGAAAAACGACAACCAAGTGCTGGAGGATCTGGCCGCTTATTCCCCCTCCCGGATGATCTGGGAGCGGGGCAACCTCTCCGAGATGTCGGTCGGTGCCTCGGTAAGCGGTAATTTCTTCAAGTTGCTGGGAGTGCAGCCTCGGTTGGGCAGGCTGCTGGATCAAAGTGACGTCCAGGCGGCTTCACGGACAGCAGTGGTCAGTCACCGCATTTGGGCTCATCAATTCGGCAAGGATCCTTCAATCCTGGGCAAAACCGTTGTCCTGGACCAAGTTCCGCACTCCGTCGTGGCCGTGATGCCGGAGGGCTTCTTCGTGGAGGCCATCCTCACCGTCGACAATCAAAGGCGCTCTGCCCGCACCGATTTTTGGATTCCGTTGGTGCCCGACAAACGTCAGGATGCGCGCTCGCTGCGCTTTTTGCAGACTTTGGGTCGCCTCAAGCCCGCTATCGACGTCGAGGGCGCCCAGGCCAATCTGGATGCCCTGGCTGGGCAACTGGCAGCCAAGCATCCGGGGAATTCCCGTCGTGTCAAGGTCATTGGCTATCGGGAGATCCTGGTGGGCGATGCAGCCGGGCCTTTACAGGCGGCATGGCTTGCAGTGGGCTTCTTGCTGGCCATCGGCTGCATCAACGCGGTTCATGTCCTTTTCTCCCAAAACGTCAAGCGGCGCAGGGAACTCGCCATTCGCCAGGCTTTGGGGGCAACCCCGCCCCGCCTGGCCAGGCAATTGCTGGCCGAGGTGGGGCTGGTCTGCGGGCTTGCAGGAGTGGCGGCGGTCTTCCTGATCTGGGCTGGACTGGATTTGCTGCTCTCCGCTGTACCTGATCGGCTTCCCCTCAAGGCTGAAATCTCGGTGGACGGGCCTGTGCTGCTTTTCGGACTGGCGGTTTCGCTGCTTGTCGCGGGCGTTACCGCCCTCGCCTGCATGATCACATTGCGACGTGTCACTTGGAACCAGGAACTCTTTTCGGCGGCATGCTGCGAGCATTCCGGTGCGCCGTTAAGGGCAGGCCGGGGCGGCTTGATAGTCTCTGAAATGGCCTTGGCCCTGGCCTTGTTGATCGGCGCCGCCACCATGGCTCAGAGCTTTTATCGGCTCTCTTCGGTCTCTCCCGGCTTCGAAAGCGGCGATCTGATGAGCTTCAGGGTTGCGCTTCCGTATTCTCTTTACAAGGAACCGCACCGCGTTCAGGAATTCCATCAGCGGCTTCTCGACCGCATCGAATCCATTCCCGGCATTGAGGAAGTGGCCTCGATATCGGATCTTCCCTTGACCACCTGGCAGTACGGCAGCATATTTGTGCAGTCGCGTCCGGACCTGGGCGACAACCCGCCCAATGCGCAACATAGCTTCGTCAGCCCAGGCTACTTCGAGATCCTCGACATACCACTGCTGCAGGGCCGGACCTTCTCTCAGCAGGACGGCGCCGAGTCGCCAAGATCGGTGATCATCAACCAAACCCTCAAGGACGATCTCTTTGCCGGGCAGGATCCTCTGGGAGAGCGAATCCGATTCAATCGCGACTGGATGCAGGTCGTCGGCGTGGTCGAAGACACCAAACAGAGAAGCCTGCAAGCAGAGGTTGTCCCACAGATCTACCTTCCCTTCCGACAGGATCCCCGCAACTGGATGACCTATATCTATCGCGATGCGGGTCGCCACCCCCAAAGGCTGATGCCCATGATGCGCCAAAGCGTTGCCCGAATAGATCCCGCCGTGCCAGTCAGCGAAACCAGGCTTTTGGGGGAACTGATCGAAAACTCCCTCTCCGAGAAGAGGTTTCACACCCTGCTGTTTGCCCTGTTTTCGTCCGTGGCCTGCCTTCTTTCAGTCTTCGGCGTCTTCGGTACCATGTCGTCGGGCGTCGAGCAAAGGACGCACGAATTCGGCGTCCGACGGGCCATGGGCGCTCAGGGCCGGGACGTCGTTAGGCTGGTTTTGAAGTCGGCCGTGCTCTTGACAGCAGGCGGGGCCGTCATCGGGCTCTTTCTGGCTTTCGGCCTGATCCGCTTTTTCTCCAGTTGGCTTTACGAGACCAGTCCGCTGGATGTGACCATCTATGCTGCAAGCTTCGGAATCATGATGATTACAGCTCTGGCGGCCTCGCTGCACCCGGCTCGGCGGGCCAGCCGGGTGGATCCGATTGCGACGCTGCGGGAATAAGACGTAGACCTGCAGAGCCCTCTATTTTTTTCCCCTCCCCTCGATTCCCTGCAGTGGCACAGGCACCCTTGCCTGTGAATCCGCCTCTGCCTTCCACCTTCTTCCTTGCACTCTTATTTGCGTCTTGGCGCGAAACTCCACTGGATTGCCCGAGCTACAGCGCAGCAAGGCAACCGCCTCCAGAGAGGATCACCCCGTCTGAAGGATCGAATCGAGAAAATTTCTAGAAATCAAGAAACTAGTCTTGACAGCAGATTTGAGCTCGTGCCAGACTGCCTGGTGCGACGGGAAAGGATTCGTCATGAAGGGCAAGAAAAAAGGCGCAAAGCGAAAGTTCGGGACGGTGCTGGATGAGGATGTCATTCGCAAGGTCAAGAGCGTCGCCTACGAGCTGGACCTCCCCATCAGCGACGTGGTGGCCGAGGCGGTGCGGTCCTACGGCATCGACAGGTCTCAGGCGCTGGAAGCCTTCAAGCGGCTTGATTCCAATCCACTTCCCCTGACCTGGAAAGAGTTGCAGGATATTGAGGAGATCGACTTTTGGGAGCAATGAGCCTGGGATTCGTGCAGGACGGACTGGAAATCCTGATCGACTCCGACATACTGCTTTACTGGCTGCACGGGCATTCACGGCAATGCCGAGATTTCGTGGAGCGCTGCGTGTTGGGGGAGGTGCGGGGCCACGTCTCGGCGATTTGCATGGCCGAGGTGTTCCACCGCCTGATGCTGGCAGAGGCCAAGCGAAACGGCTGGCTGAAGAGGCCCAATCCGACTGGCGCGCTCAGAGCCCGTCCCGAGCGGGTGCGGGCCTTGATCGACTCCGACGAGCGCTGCCGGGATCTGCTCAAGCTGGGTCTGGTTTACGTGGACTTGCAGACCCTTGATCTCCTGCAGAGCTTGGCCGTCCGGCGCCGCTACGGGCTGCTGACCAACGATTCCATCCTGGTGGCCATTGCCATGCGCCTGGGAATCAGTCGAATCGCCAGCGCCGACCGCGACCTGAGGAAAATCCAGGAACTGACCGTCTACGTTCCCGACGACCTGCCCTCCTCTTGATCCGTAGCGGCCCACCCAAACCTCGAAGTTATGAGGCACCTGCGTACAGTGGAAGCTGTGTTCGCTCAAAGCGGCTTTTGGACTGCAAGCTACCAGACAGCCTCGCTGTAGTTTTGCAGTATGGTGGCGTCTTTTGTCAGCAGGCGAGAGGCGCGGACTGCTGCCTGGCTGACAATCAGACGGTCGAAAGGATCGCGGGTCCAGTCCTCGGTAAGGGATCGGGCAAGTACTTGGGCGAATGAAAGACCGCAGACTTCGAGGCCGATCGACTCACGCAGGGCTTCGGCAACCGGCATTGCCGGCTCGGTGGTTCGCCCAATTTCGAACAGGTACTGGAGTTCGAGAGTCACCATGGGTGAGATCAGAGGCTCGTCCTCGTTGACCAGCCGTCTGACTCGTTGCGTCAGGAGGTCGGTTCGACCGGCGTACAGCCAAGCAACCACATGTGTGTCCAGGTAAATCAAGGTCGCCACTCCGATGACCAGTCGATGTGGACGATATCTTCAGGGTCGGTGTTCAGGTAGGTTCTGGGTTTGAGTTTGCTCAACCTATCCTGGGGCTCTGCGGGGACGATCTTGAGCTTTTGACCGCGGCGCTCGATTTCCACCGCCCGCCCCGTCTCCAAAACGCGGTCCAGGATGCGATAAATGTCCTGCCGCAACTTCGATGCTGTCAGCTTCATTATGGTGGCGAGTTTAGCAGAAAAGCGTACGTACTTCAAATAAGATAAACGATCGTACTATAGTGTCGACCGGCTGGCGCATTTGAGCCGACCGGGTCTGTCGGAGGTTTCACGCAGAGGCGCAGAGACGCGGAGGAGGGGGAGGAGAGTGGGGCGGGTTCCGTCACAACCACGTCAACCGGCCTCGATTTCGGCAGTTGAGGTGGATTGAGCCTCCCTCAGCGCTGCCTTGAGGCGCTGGGCCAGCGCCTGGACGTGGGGCTCGCGCAGCATGCTGAAGTGGTTGCCGGGGACGGTTTCTGCGCTGAAGCCTGCGCC
>JANQFM010000294.1 GCA_028277865.1 Acidobacteriota bacterium | reverse complement strand
CAGGAAGAGAATGCAGACCGTTCTTTTCACGAGAACCCCCTTATTGGCAAAACTAGTGCAGCAATTCAAAAGTTTTGAGTCACCTCTGCGGCCCCTCGCCGCCTGCGGCTTTGTTGCGCTCTCTCGCCATATGACCGGATATGACTCGTTCGCGACGCCTCGCCACAGACGCCGAGGAGCTCGCAGCCGTGGCTCAAAACTTGCGAATTGCTGCACTAGGAACTCCTTCCCGATTCCTGTGGGCGGAAAAGCTCCGATGCCAGTCAGCCTATGCGATGCCCTGAAGCGTTGTCAAATCGATTTCATCTCCAAAAAAGCAAGCTGCAGCCAGGCATGTGGCATGCAGCAGGCAAACCGCCAAACTGGGCTGAATGGTTTCACGGGACTGAGCGCTCCAAGTCCGCCAGGACCGGTGTCGAAGAAAGCTTGGGCAGCAGTGATTGACGGGCCTCGGAAATGCGCCGGGCAATGCTGAGAACGTCTCGGGCCGGCTCAGATTCCGGTTCGGACAGGACAAAGGGCCTCTGGCGGCGAACCGAGTCTCGAACAACCGGGCTGGCGTGGACATATCCCAGCGACTCCAGTTCGAACCCCAAGAAGTTTAGGCACACCTGGTTCAGTTTTTCGAACGTTTGGCGGGCCTCTTGGGCTGATTCAGCCATATTGACGACCACCTGAAAGCTCCTGAGGCCCCAGCGGCTGGAGAGCACCTTGATGATGGCGTAGCTGTCGGTCAGCGAGGTCGGGTCAGGGGTAAGCAGGATAACCCTTTGGCGGACCATGCGGGCCATGGATAGAACCGACTCGCCGATGCCGGCGGGCAGGTCCAGCAGCAGGTAGTCATAGAGGCTGAAGTGCCGGTTGAGCTTGCCCATCAGGATTTCACGGGCGTCCTCGTCCATCTCGACCAGGTGAGTGAGGCCCGAGGCGGCGGGCAGCAGGTCCAGCCCCTGGGGCTCGACCGGAAAGAGCACCTGGCCTGCATCCAGGTCGGAGACGATCAGATCCTGCAGGTTGTGCTTGGGTGAAACGCCCAGCATCACGTCCAGGTTAGCCAGCCCCACATCGCAATCGACCAGCAACACCGGTTGGCTGAAGCGGTGCAGGGCGTAACCCAGGTTGAGGGTAAATCCCGTTTTGCCGACCCCGCCCTTGCCGCTCAACACGGCCAGGCTCAGGGTACGGTTTTGGGCCGGCTGGGGATCGATCATGACAGCAGTCCTTTCAGGGCTTCTTCCTTCGGGATTTGAACAGAGCCTTCTTTTCTTCCTGGCTGACCATGCTGGGCCGGCCCTCCCTTTCATGGAAGGGTGCACAGACGGTCTTGTCCTTGCCTTGCCGCTTGGCCTCGTAAAGAGCCTGATCGGCTTGCCGGACCAACTGTGCGGCGCTGACCTGAGGCTCTCCCTGAAAGCAAGCCACTCCGGCCGAAAAGGTGAGCGAATAGGTGGACCCGGAACAGTTGAACCGCTTGCTCCGAAATTGGTGCTGCAACCGCCTGAGCATCACTTGGACTTGCAGGTGGCTGTTGCCGGGAAGGAGAAGGGCCAGTTCATCGCCGCCCAGGCGGGCCTGGAAATTGATCTTTCGGGTGCGGGTCCTGAGAAGTTGGGCCAGGGCGATTAAAGTCTGGTCGCCGCAGGGGTGCCCGTAAAGGTCGTTGACCTGCTTGAAGTCGTCCACGTCCAGGATTGCCAGGCTGAGGAGGGTCCCGAAACGGCGGGAACGCTCCATCTCGACTGCCAGAAGCTGCTCAAACCCCCGGCGGTTCATCAATCCGGTCAGGGGATCGTGCTGCGATTCGTGGGCGAGCTGGTCCAGCCGCTGCAGCAAACGCCCCAGCAACGGAAACTCGGCCTTCTTGCCGGGAAGGGCCACCCAGGAATCCAACTGCAGCCTAGTCGCAATCTCCTGCCAACGCTCCATGGTGAGGCCGGGACGCAAGGTCGCCACCACAGTCCAGTCCGGTTCCGGGACATCCTGGCTGAGGCCGGCAAGCTCAGATCGAGAGCTTTCATGAAGGGCTTCGCACAAGGCCTTCAATTCCTCGATCAGACGCTCTTCGGCATCTTCAACCTCTTCTGCATCGAATATGACCGCTTTGGCCTCCACCATCTTATTGTAATGCCGAGGCCACCATTTGGAGCGGAAATTTTTTAGAGGAAAAGTCAAGTAAATGTGCTGGCATGTCGAAAAGAAGTTGAGCGGCTCGGCGAGATGCGTTTTTCCGGGGCGTGATTTGATCTCTGAAAGCGGGCATTCCGGCCTACAGACATGAAAGATGGTTTCAGGTGCCACCTGTTTTAGATATACTCGGAGGCTGGGTTGGTTACCTCAGCGATCTTGACTGCAGCAATTCAAGGCTCCCTGCCGGGGCTGCGGATATGCGGGGTCCGGTGATACATCAGCAATGGGGAGGGCGATGCGATTCTTTCTAGTCATCTTGCTGGCCGCCCTGCCCTTGGCTGCGGCGATTCGGGACCAGTCGCCGCTGCAGAAGGCATTTCAGTCCTGGACGCGGGAAGAGGCTGTCTGGATTCTCAATGGATCTCCCTGGGCGCGCCGTGAAACGTTCACGCGGGTGGTGGGCGGAATCGGGAGCGGAGTGCGGGGCGAGAAAGAAATCCTCAGCACCTATTTCGTCCGCTTTCTTTCGGCCCGCCCCATCCGCGAAGCTTTTGTGCGCATCCAGCAAATCCAGAAGGGCTACCATCAAATGACGGCTGAGCAAAAAAGGCGCTTCGACCGGCTGACGCAGCCCGGCCTGGACCTGGACGTAAGGCGCTGGATCGTTGTGGCGGTGGCCTTCCGCTCCAACGACTCCGATCAGGAGATCCGGTTCCAGCGTCACCTGCGTGCTCAGACCCTGGATACTCTGAAAAACACCACTTCACTTTCGACGCGCCGCTTTCCCGAGTTGCAGCCGGTCGCCTATTTCCCGCCGCAAGAGGACAGTGTCGGTGCCAAGTTCGTCTTCCCGCGCATGGTGGACGGGTCGCCTGTGGCATCGCCCCAGGACCAGGAAATCACCTTCGAAATGGAAGCGCCGGTCGCTACCGGCCAGCTACGCTCAACCTTTCAGGTCCAGGAAATGAAAATCGAGGAGGAATGGCTGCTGTGATTGCAGGGCGGCAGATCGGGCGTCATGAACGTTGAGCCGTTTTTGGGAACCTATTTTGCCTCCTTGCGTTTTTTCTCACAGGCAGGAATGCCTCTGTCACACTGGGGAAGCTGA
>JANQFM010000252.1 GCA_028277865.1 Acidobacteriota bacterium | reverse complement strand
GAGCAGTCCGATTGGTGGAGGGTGGGCTTTTACCTGTCGTTGGCCAATCTGTCCATCTGGCTGGGCGTAGGGCTTGCATGGTGGCGATGGCTGGGAATCTGGTGAAGAGTCAGTTCGCAGAATGCCACAAAGACCAGAGGGCACAGAGAAGAGAGGGATCGTATGGATTTGACGGCTGCTTGGGTTGTCGATGTGATTGGATGGCTGGGGGCGCTGAGTCTTTTGGGAGCTTACGGGCTGGTGTCCTCAAGGCGGGTGGACGGCGCTTCGGTACTTTACCAAATGCTGAATCTGTCAGGAGGAGCGGCCTTGGTCATCAACACCTACTACCACGGAGCCTATCCTTCTGCCTTCGTCAATGTTGTCTGGATCGGAATCGCCCTCTACGCCTTGACGATCGTCCGAAGGTCAGTCGCCCCCTCGAAGTCAAGAAGGAAAAACTCGACTGCTCGCACCTGATCGGAAGGGATTCTCTGTGCCCTCTGAGTCTCTGTGGCAGTCCCTACCTGCTCCCGATCATCGCCGGCTTCAGGTTCTCTTCAAAGAGGCGCAGGATCCGCTTGTATTCGTCGGCCCAGCTGGTGGCATTGCGGAAGCTGTGGCCTTCGACAGGGTAAAGGGCCACTTCCCAGTTTTCCTTGCGCAGTTCGATGAGGCGCTGGGCCAGGCGGACCGTGTCCTGGAAGTGGACGTTGGTGTCGACCATGCCGTGGCAGATCAGCAAGGCGCCTTTGAGGCCTTCGGCGAAGTAGATGGGGGAACTGCGCTCGTAGGCTTCCCGGTCGCCTTGGGGCAGGTTGAGGATGCGCCCGGTGTAGAAGTGATTGTAGTGGGCCCAATCGGTGACGGGACGCAGTGCGGCGCCGGCGGCGAAGACGTCCGGCTCGGTGAATAGGGCCATCAATGTGATGAACCCTCCGTAGCTGCCGCCGTAAATCCCAATGCGCAGCGGATCGACGCGGTGGCTTTCAACCAGCCATCGGGCGCCGTCCACCTGATCGGTCAGGTCTTTGCCGCCCATGTGACGGTAGATTCCGGTGCGCCAGTCGCGCCCGCGGCCGGCGCTGCCCCGGTAATCGATATCCAGCACGTGATAGCCACGCTGCATCAGGATGTGGTGAAACATGTACTCGCGGTAGTAGTTGCTCCACCACTTGTGGACGTTCTGCAGGTAGCCCGCGCCGTGAACGAATATGACAGCAGGTCGGCCCGGCGCAGGCCGGTCAGGCTTGTAAAAACGCGCAGGAACCCTGGCGCCGTCCCGTGCCGTAAATTCGACCAGTTGAGGCTTGCGCCAAGGGTGGGCGAGAAAATCACTCTGCGTCGAGCGCACCAGCCGGCGGCGTTGCCCCCCCTGTTGGCCGGGCTGGTAAAACAGTTCCGGAGGCCTGTTGCTGGTCGAAAACAGCACCGCCAAGTGCTTTTCATCGGGCGACAAGAAGATGTCGTGACGCCCTTCGCCCTGGGTGATGCGGGTTCGGGCCCCGCCCTGCAGAGGCATGGTGTAGTAGTGGCGCTCGCCCCAATGCTGCTCGCTGCTGACCAAGTGCCAAAAGCTTCGGTCGGCTGAGATTTGGGCTCTGATGACCTCCCAACTGCCGCTGGTGATCTGACGGCGGTTGGAGCCGTCGTGGGAAGCCAGATAAAGGTGTGCCCAGCCGTCCTGTTCAGAGATGAAGTAAGTGTCCTCGCCGTTGGGCATCCAGCCGAAGGTCGTCCAAGCCGGGCCGCCGACCCAGGCCTCGTCGTGCAGGTGGTCGATGATGACGGCTTGGCCGTCTTCCGGATTCAAGCTGTAGATCCAGCGGTCTTTGAAATCGGCTGAGAGGACCCAAACGGCCGCGCGCTGCCCCGAATCGTCCCAAACGGGACCCAAGAGCATGGCCGCGCCTTCAGTCTCTTTGACCCAGCGCACCTGGCCGTCCGCCACGCTGTAAATGCCCAGCTTGCGCAAAGGCTGTGGGCCGCCCACCTTGGGACGGGCGGATCTGTCGGAAGTGAATCCATCTTGGGTGACATAGTCGGGGACCGTGGTGGAACGGTTGCTCGAAGTGCGTTTCGTCCATTGAAAGAAGACATACTTGCCGTCGGGCGACAGCTGCAAGTTGGAAGCGGACTCTTCCTTGCCCAGGTACAGTGCGCGAGCATCCTCTTTTTTGCGGCGTTCCTCCTCTTTCTCCCTGGCCTTTTTGCGGTCGCCCGAAAACTGCTCGAAGAGCTTTTCCTGCTGCTCCTTCAAAAACTGCTTGTTCTCGGGCAGCTCGTCCTCCTTGGGAGGTCTCCCCTGCCGGAAGTCGGTCACTTGGACGATCGCACCGCCTTGCAACGAAAGAGTAAAGAGATTGTTGCCGCGGGTGAAGTAGACCTTGGATTCATCGCCGCTGAATCCTGGGTTGCTCTCCGGCTGGCGTGTCTGAGTCAATGGGCGGCGCGATCCGTCGGGCGAATAAAGATACAGATCTCCCTGCACAACAGCCAAATAACGCTCCCGTTGCCGATCCCACCGGCCGGACCTGGGCCAAGCTTTTTCCTCTTCTTCGTCTTCGGAAAGCCGTTTGAGGCCGCTGCCTTCCCGTCCAATGACATAGGTGGCCTCTTCCTTTTCGTCCGGCGCACGCCAGCGAAAATAAATGTGTTGATTGTCCCCGCCCCATCGGACGCGGGAAGGGGAAACCCCGAGAAAGTCCTCGCCTTCCATGACCTGATCTATAGTCAACTCCTGGGCCTGCAGGAGTGCGGTCAATCCGCCGAGCAACAGCGCTAGCAGCAGTCGTTCCATGAGTGTCCCTCTGGGATCTTGTCGGCAGCAGCGAGTGGACGCTGCCATCCTTGGCCGTCTTGTGAGTTGCATGGAGGCAGGGTTTTTGCCTTTCCCCTCGCCTCAGAACTAAGTAACGCTGGCGGACTCGGATTCGCCTCAATTTTTGCTATTCGCCGATCAGCACCACGGTACTGAACGGCTCCGCTGCGTATAGACACTGGTCCTCCAACTGGGATAGCGAGCCGTCTTCGCAGATGTCCAAAGGCGATTGAAGGCTCGTGTCGATGAAGCGGTGCCACTGCCTGCTTTGCTGTGGCACAGGGAGTTCAAAGGCACGGCTCTGCGGGCCGGCATGGGCGATCAGGTGTATCTCGCGCCCGCAATGGGGGCTTTTCAGATGCATGGCCAGGCACTGGGACCGGCTGGAGAAGTCGGGCTGATCCAGCTGGACGCCGTGCCATGCCGCCTCGTCCCCGCCTGCGTAGGAACGGGAGCGCAAGAGAGGGCAGGACTTTCTGAAGCCGATCAGCAGGCGGAAAAACCGGTGCAGGCCCTGGTTTTCATGCAGCAGCGACCAGTCGATCCAACTGATCTGGTTGTCGTGGCAGTAGGCGTTGTTGTTGCCCTGCTGGGTGCGACCCATTTCGTCGCCGGCCAAGACCATGGGGACGCCCTGGGAGAGCATCATCAAAGTGGCCAGGTTTCGGACCTGGCGCCGACGCAGGGCCAGCACCTGGGCAGACGAGGTAGAGCCTTCTTCTCCGCAGTTCCAGCTATGATTGCAGTCCGATCCGTCCCGATTGCCCTCTCCATTGCTCAGGTTGTGCTTTTGATTGAAGGAGACCAGGTCGGCCAAGGTGAAGCCGTCGTGGCAAGTGATGAAATTGATGCTGTGAAAGGGGGGGCGCCCGCTGTCACGGTAAAGGTCGGGGCTGCCCGACAGGCGGGAGGCCAATGCGGAGGTCATTCCGGGATCTCCTTTCACGAAACGTCGCAGGTCGTCGCGGAACTTGCCGTTCCACTCGGCCCAGCGTCCCCAGTCGGGAAAGCTCCCCACCTGGTATAGCCCGGCGGCGTCCCAGGCTTCGGCAATCAGCTTGGTGCCGGCCAGCACCGGGTCGGCGGCGATCCGCTCCAACAGGGGAGGGCTCTTCAGCGGTTCGCCATTGCTGCCCCGGGCCAGGATGGAGGCTTGATCGAAACGAAAGCCGTCCACCTGCATTTCCGTCACCCAGTAGCGCAGGCAATCCACGATCAGGTCGCGCACCGCCGGCTGGTTGCAGTTCACCGTGTTGCCGCATCCGGAAAAGTCGTGATAGCGCCCGCTTTGGGGGTCGGTGAGGTAGTAGGCCTGGTTGTCGATCCCTTTGAAGGAGTAGCTGAAACCGTCCTCGCCCCATTCGCCAGTATGGTTGAACACCACGTCGAGTATGACCTCGATCCCGGCCTCGTGGAAGGCCTGCACCATCTGCTGAAACTCCCTGACTTGCCCCCCCTCTCGGGGATCGGACGAGTAGGAGGCCTTGGGGGCAAAAAAGGCCAGCGGGTCATATCCCCAGAAATTGCTCAGAGGCTTTCCGCTCTCGGGGTCGCTGCGGGGATTGCCCCGCTCATCGAACTCGGCGACCGGCATCAGTTCGACAGCGGTAATGCCCAGATCCTTCAGGTAAGGGATCTTTTCGGTCAGCCCTCGGTAGGTGCCTGGATATTCGACGCCTGAAGAAGGATGCTGCGTGAAGCCGCGCACATGCAACTCGTAAATGATCGTTTCGGCGGGATGAATCTCAAGGCGCCTTCCGTCCCGCCAGGGAAAGCTGGAGTCGATCGCCAGGCAGCGCCGCTGCTTCATCGGGCCGGGCGAAAGCGCCCGGCAGTAGGGATCGATGAGGATCTTGGCGGGATCGAAGCGGTCGAGTTGAGGGCTTGAATTGGGCTGGCGGTCCATTCGGTATCCATATCGGATTCCTGGCTTGGCGCCCAGCAGCAGGATGTGCCAGACGTCCCCGCTGCGGTGGCGTGAGGGGTCCAGGCTGATTTCCTGAACGGCGCCCGAATCGTCCTCAGGGAAAAGCACCAGTTGAACTGCAGTGGCCCGCCGCGAAAAGACTGCGAAGTTGATCCCCTCGGGCAGGATCACTGTACCCAAAGGCAAGGGCTTGCCGCGGCCAACCTCGAATTCGTTCCCCATCACCTCATCATCCGTGAAGTTTCCCCGAGAAGCAATGTGCGCCAACCAAAAGGTCGGTGTTGGGGACTACCCGATCCCCTGTGTGCCGATCAGGAGCTACAGTCGGCTCACCAGGCAGAAGAAGGAGGCAGTCTGGTGGCCTATATCTGGGCTCAGGCGGACCTCGGCTCCTTCAACCTCTTGCTTCATCATCGGCGAGTTCTGGAGAGGAGCCATTTGCCCGATACAGGTTCGCCCTCCGCGTTGGATGGAAAGCGATTACCTCTGTGCCCTATACTGACGAGGACAAAGCGCGAAGGCGCTGCACGGAGAATAAATGACAGCAAGAAGCAAGCTGAAGAGCCTATATTTGAGCGGCTTCAAGTCGTTTGATTATTCGATGCCTGTTAAACGTTGGAGGGGCGACGGCACCCAATTCGTTGACTATGAGGGCAAGCAAGTGACTTTCGGCGACATATCGCTGTTGCTTGGTGCCAACGGTGCCGGCAAGAGCAATGTCGTTTCTCTCTTCCGACTCTTGAGTTTCATGACAACCTCGGCTCTTCAAGAATTCATCGGACGAGGCGGCGGTGCAGCGTCTTTACTTCACTATGGCCCGCAACTGACGCCTCGAATGGATGTAGAACTCGAGTTTACCAGCGGGGATCGCACAAGCCGATATTCCTGCACCCTCTCGAGTGCACAGCCAGATACCCTGATTTTCACTAAGGAAGAGGTAGAATACTACCATTCGGATTATTCGCAGCCCCAAAAGATCCTCATCGGTTCAGGCCACAAGGAGAGCGAACTCAAGAGTGCTGCCCACCAAAACCAGACTGTTGATGTGGTTTTGCGACTCTTGTATGGTTGCTGCTTTTTTCAATTCCACAACACATCGGAAAACGCCAAAATCCGCAAGGCCGGATATGTGGAGGACACCAAGTATATCCGCAGCGATGCCGGCAACCTGGCTGCCTTTTTGATGATGCTGGCTCGAAACCGGCAGCCTTATTACGATCGGATCATCCGCACGATTGCCCAGGTCTGCCCGGAGTTCAAGAGATTCGACCTTGAACCGTCTGACCGCAACCCAAATTACGTCCTGCTCAACTGGCGCGGACGCCATCACAGCGAATATCTATTGGGCCCGCATCAACTGTCAGACGGGACTTTGCGATTCATGGCTCTGGCGACCCTGTTCCTTCAGCCGCCGGAAATGCTTCCGCCGGTCATCATCATCGATGAGCCGGAGCTGGGATTGCACCCTTCGGCGCTCGCCGTGCTGGCTGAACTGGTTCAAGGTGCATCCGGGCATTCCCAGATCATACTCGCAACTCAGTCGTCAGCATTTGTCAATTATTTCGAATTGGAGGACATCAGGCCCATGGAGCACAAGGCCGGCGCCTCGCGTTTCCTCGAACTAGACCCGTCCAGTTTCAGCCACTGGCTTGAGGAATACTCCACAGGAGAGCTTTGGGAGAAGAATGTCATCGGAGCTGGGCCGCGTTATGACTAGTGTCTACGCGGTGGTCGATGGCAAAAGCGAGCAGGCATTCGCGCAACAGGTGGTAGCAGAGCACCTCGCTGCAAGAGGTGTTTTCTTGGAGGCCGCTTTGGTCGGAAAGCCAGGCCGAAAGGGGGGCGCCCGAACTTGGGCCAGCGCCCGAGGGGACCTTGTGAGATTCCTCAAAATGAGCCGGTCTGGACGTCCGGTGCATGTGACGACGATGTTCGACTATTAT
>JANQFM010000537.1 GCA_028277865.1 Acidobacteriota bacterium | reverse complement strand
CCAGCGGTCTGACCAGTACTGGGCCGCAGCCCGCCAAATCTGGGAATGGGCTGAGCCGGGCTATCAGGAAACCCGATCCTCCGAGCTGCTGGCCCGGCTGTTGGCGGAAGCCGGCTTTCGGATCGAAAGAGGCGTGGCGGGCATACCCACCGCATTTATAGCCAGCTATGGCAGCAGCGGCCCTCTGATCGGCATCCTGGGGGAGTTCGACGCCTTGCCGGGAATTGCGCAGCAAGCCGTTGCGGAGCGCAAGCCCCGCCAGGAAGGCAACGGATACGGACACGCCTGCGGGCATCACCTTTTCGCCGTGGCTTCGGCGGCGGCGGCCATTGCCTTAGCCGAGCGCATCGAAAGCGGAGACCTGCAGGGGCGAGTACGGTTTTACGCCACTCCGGCCGAAGAAGGCGGCGGGGCCAAGGTCTTTATGACCCGCGCCGGGCTTTTTGAAGAATGCGACGCCGTGTTGCACTGGCACCCGGCCGGCTACAACGCTGCCGGAGACCCTTCCACCCTGGCTCGTGTAGCTGCCAAGTTCCGCTTTCACGGCACCAGCTCTCATGCCGCTGGAGCTCCTGAGCAAGGGCGGTCGGCGCTGGACGCTCTCGAGCTCACCAACCATGCCGCCCAGCTGCTGCGCGAGCACACCCCCGACTTCACCCGAATTCATCACGTCATCACGGCCGGCGGAGGCGCCCCCAACGTGGTTCCCGATTTCGCCGAGGCCTACTACTACGTGCGCCACCCCCAGGCGAGCGTTGCACAGTCGATTTACAAACGGCTGCTCAAATGCGCCCAGGCCGGGGCGCTGGCCACCGAAACGCGGCTGGAAGTCGAGTACCTGGGCGGCATCTATAACATTTTGCCTAACCAGACTCTGGCCCAGATCACCCTGCGCAACTTGCGCCAGCAAGCCGATTTGGAGTATTCGACCGAGGAATCAAACTTCGCCCGGCAGATCCAGAAAACTCTGTCGGACCCCAAGCCTCTTTCCAGCATCGCCCAAGTGCTGGATCTTAGCGGAGAGGTTGGCAAAGGATCGACGGATGTGGGGGATGTTTCCTGGACCGTGCCCACGACCGGGCTGTCGGCCGCCACCTGGGTTCCCGGCACTCCGGCCCATTCCTGGCAGGCCGTGGCGGCTGGGGGCACCAGTATCGGACGCAAGGGAATGCTGCTGGCCGCCCGAGCCCTGGCCGCCACAGGCTGGGATTTGATCAAGAGTCCGGAAGTCGTGGCCCAGGCCCGCTCCGAACTGGAGAGGCGGCGAGAGGGAAAGGAGTACCACCCTATACTGGAAGAAGGACAGCAGCCGCCCCTGGACTACCGTAATCCGCCCAAGAAGTAGCCAGGGGTGGTACGCACAGGTGCAGAATGGCGGAAGTGGGGAGGGAGAAAGGACTTGAGATCTGGATTCTGGCTCTGTGCCTTCAGTGACTCTGCGGATGTCGGCCTCGCAGGTTTTCCCTCTCATGCTTCGCCAGATGTCCCGGCCCTCTCGAAAAAGCGATCGTTGCGGCTGAGAATCCACAAAAGCGGCCTCAAGATTCCATGCGGTTGGAAGGCCTTTTGCTCTTTGTCCGGCATCCGCCCCAGGCTCGAACAGGTGAAGTAACGGATCAGGCTGCATCGGGTCTCCAGCTGCTGCACCAGATCTCCCAGGTTCCACTCGATCAGCTGATCTCGAATCAGCCTGTCCCGAACCGCACCCCGATCGTCACCGTTGAGGGAGGCTTTGAGACGGCTTTCGACAACAGCCTCTCCGATTCTTGCCTCCAAATCGAAGGCATCGATCTTATTGATCACAACTGCTATCGGCTCCTTGATCCGGCCGGTCTTGCTCAGCCCAAAATGTTCCTCAAGGCTGATTAGAATCCGGGAAAAGGCGTCTTCCAGCGGCAGCGGACTGGGCTTGAGAGCGCTTCGAACCGAATTGAGCTGTTCCCTGTACTCCCCGCAAACCGACGGGATGGCAAAAGGGTCGATCAGAAAGATGATTCCGCTCAGGAATTCCTGGTACTTGTGCAGCACCAACCCATCGGTTTCAGTGTAGGCCTCGCCAGCCGGGTCGTACAGATAGAGCACACGGGGGCTTTGCCATCGGCGGAGGAGCTTCAGGTTGAATGCGTGAGGCAGGGTTTGGGTCGTTTTATCGGGCGGGCGCCCCCGTTGCAGCATTTGTTTTGCCCTGCTGTACTCTTGCTCTGTGCGAGTTTCCACAAAGGAGTGATTCCAACCCTGGCGAGGCGCCTCGATCTCCAGGAGCTGCCGAACCGCTGAAAAAAGGAAGGCGGATTTTCCGACCGAGGGCCCGCCGACGATGGGAACGAATGCCTTGCGCGATTCAATGTGCTCCTGCTTGAGCATGGACTCGCATTCGGGGCAGCGGGAATCGAGATCCCCCCTTTGCAGAAAAAAGGTGGTGGGCAGCCTGTGGCCGCATTGGCAGATGCGGCGCAGGATTCCATAGCTGGAGGGGATCAGGCGGCGGTGTACCTCTCCGCAATTGGGGCAGAAGTACTCCGGCAAAGGGCACTTGTTGTGGCATTCAGGGCAGACGGCAAAGAATTTCTTGTAGGCCAGGAAGAGGCGTTCGGACAGGTAGACCAAGGAGAATCCGAGGTAGACGAGCAGGAAGAAGAGGCCCAGGACGGTGATGTGCACGACCGAAGCCAGCAGGAAGAAAGCGGTTCCGAAGAGCAGTATCGAAACACCGGCCGAGCCTCTGAGCAGGGCAAGGCCCTTGTCGGTATATTCA
>JANQFM010000234.1 GCA_028277865.1 Acidobacteriota bacterium | reverse complement strand
CAGCTCTACCTGCTCAGCATAGCCTTGTTCCTGGCGCTTTTCGGGCTGGTCTTCGGGATCGCAGAGCTGGCTTTGCGCCACCTGGCACTGAGCGGATCGACCGAGAGCAGGGACCATGTGATGCAGACCGATTCGCTGCCCGTCACCTTCCGGCCTCACTATCAGGGGCGCATTTGGGATGTCCCATTCCGCACCAACCGCTACGGCTTCCGGGGCGAAGAAGATTTCAGCACTTCCCATGGGCCGGAGGAGATTCGGATTCTCTCGCTGGGGGACTCGATCGGATTCGGGCTGGGGATCCCTGCCGAGCAGCACTACACCAAGGTGGCGCAGCGCCTGCTCGCTCCCCGCCTGCCCGATCGGATTCTGCGCATCGTCAACGCGGGAGGCCAGGGATATAGCCCCTCCGGCTATGCCGTCTTTCTTCAGCAGCAGGGAATTGCGCTGCAGCCCGACCTAGTCGTGATCGAGATCGAACTCAACAATGACGTCACCGACGAGGCCTTGATCGAACGCCGCTTCCATTCCCGCTACCCGCGCTTGCCTTCGGCGGTTTTAGGAGGCCGATACGTGGTGGGTTGGGATGGCAACTTGCTGGCTTCCTACACGCGCGGACCCTACTTGGCGGAGCGCACCTACGTCTACACCGACTTGGCGCGGCGCTTTTTCAACTTGGCCAACCGCCTGAGCCCTCACCCGGGGCCGGGGCTGACCTACTACACGCTGGGATTCGACCGATGGCTTCTGACCGAGGAGCGCATCGAATCGGGCTGGCAGTCCATGTTCGATACCCTGCAGGCCAGCCACCGCTTTCTAAAAGTGAAGCAGATCCCCTTTCTTCTGCTCATCATGCCCTCCCGCTTCATCTTTGAAGACCAGGCGCCTCAACACCGCGACTTTGCCCGAAGCCTGGTTGAAAGGGCAGTGCAGATGTCCCGTCAAAGGGATTTGCCCTTCCTGGATATGACCGAGCCGATCCGTCGGGGAGGCGGGGCTTCTCTCTTCTTTGACTTCGCTCACCTCACCGCCCAGGGCAACCGGGTGGTGGGCAATCGCCTGGCCGGGGAGGTGGCGGCCCTGCTGGAATTCGACGGAGAAAAGGGCAGTCCGAAAAAAAAATAGGGTTTCGATGAGGGGGTTCCCCTCCTGGAAACGTTGTTCCAGGAGGGGACGGGGGGCGTTCAACCTACCCACACGCCTTTTCACCACGAAAAGTGGCCCGTGTCCGTCCTCACTCACCGCGCCTCGGTTGACGCCCCCCATTGGTGATGAGAGGGCCGTTAAAATGGGCCCTTGTCTGGTGTTGCGGACAGTATAGCAGATCAGACTGCCATCCGTGCCCGAAATTGCACCCTGAAAGATCCATTTAAGCATCTTGAGCAGGTAATCGTCACTACGGGGGGCATAGAGTGCACGGGTTTATAGCTTTCCAATCTTCGCTTTCCAACCGTCAAGTATCTCTGGCGGATCTCCGCCTCGGCTCAGAATACGCAATTCCTGACGCTGAAGTTGGGTTGAGGAGAGTCCCTGGATCCGGCTTGCCGCGTCCAAGGCTTCTCCAGTATTTTTTGCAGGGGATGACGTGCCGCGAATGGGTCGCGCACGCCATCGGGCACGGCGAATTTCCATGGCTGCCAGACGGATCCTGGGCATTTCCGCTTTTTACCACGACAGCGCCGCCTGCCTGCTTGAAGACGGACGCATTGTGGCGGCCCTGCAGGAAGAGAGGTTCAGCAGGATCAAGCACGACAGCTCCTATCCCGAAAAGGCCATCCAGGCCTGCCTGGGGATCGGCCGCTGCCGGCTGTCGGACCTCGATCATGTGGTTTTCTACGAAAAGCCCTTCAGCAAGTTCGAACGCCTCCTGGACACCTATTTGCGCCATGCTCCCCGAGGCTGGCGTTCCTACCTGAAGTCGATTCCGGTCTGGATGAAGGAAAAACTTTGGATCAAGGATTTGCTGCAGCGCCGTCTGGAAGGCCCAAAGGAGATCCTCTTTGCCGACCATCATGAATCCCACGCCGCTTCGGCCTTTTATCCCTCGCCCTTTGAATCGGCGGCCATCCTCACCGTCGATGGAGTAGGGGAATGGTCGACCACTACTTTGGGAACGGGTTTTGCAAACCAGTTTCGGCTGGAGCACGAAATCCGCTTTCCTCACTCCTTGGGCCTGCTCTACACAGCCTTTACCTACTATCTGGGCTTCAAGATCAATTCCGGCGAGTACAAGCTGATGGGCCTGGCGCCCTACGGGGAGCCGCGGTTTGAGGATCTCATCTACGAGCACCTCATCCAGATCGACGCAGATGGCTCATTCCGCCTCAATCCGCAATACTTCGACTATGAAACCGGCCTGCGCATGGCTTCGCACCGATTCGAAGAGCTTTTCGGAGGGCCGCCGCGCGCTGCAGAGACCCCATTCGAGCAGCGGCACAAGGACTTGGCCGCCTCCATTCAAAAAGTAACCGAAGAGGTACTGCTCAAAACGGCTTGCCACCTGCGCCAAATCAGCGGCCGGCAAAACCTCTGCATGGCGGGCGGTGTCGCCCTGAACTGCGTGGCCAACGGACGGATCCTGCGCGAATCGGGCTTCGACAACCTCTGGATCCAGCCTGCTGCCGGAGACGCCGGCGGCGCTCTGGGCGCTGCCCTGGCCGTTTGGCACTGCCATCTGGACCAGCCCCGCCGAGCCGATCCCTTAGGAAACGACAGCCAGCAGGCCTCCCTGCTGGGAACTGCCTACACTGAAGAAGAGATCCAGGCCACCCTGGACCGCCACGGAGCTGTTTACCGCCGCTTGAATGACGAGGGATTGCTGGAGGAGGCCGCTGGCTGCCTTTCAAAGGGTGGAGTGCTGGGATGGTTTCAGGGACGCATGGAGTACGGACCGCGCGCTTTAGGCAACCGCAGCATCCTGGCCGACCCGCGCGGAGCCGACACCCAGGAGCGAGTCAACCGCCGCATCAAGTTCCGCGAATCTTTCCGTCCTTTCGCCCCGGCTGTCCTGGAAGACAAAGCAATCGACTACTTCGAACTCGACCGCTCCAGCCCCTACATGCTGCTGGTGGCACCGGTCCAGAATGATCGCCGCTGCGAGGTGCCCTCTGTCACCCATGTCGACGGCTCAGCCCGTGTCCAAACGGTGGGGCGCCAACAAAACCCCCGCTTTTACGCCCTGTTGGAAGCCTTTTACATCCGTACCGGATGCCCGGTGCTGCTCAACACCAGCTTCAACATACGCGGCGAACCGATCGTCGAGTCTCCTGAAAACGCCTACCAGTGCTTCATGCGCACCGGGATGGACGCGCTGGCCATGGGTGACTTCTACTTGCTCAAATCCGATCAGCCGACCGGATTGGAGGCCGGAGGCCGGAGACCGGAGACCGGCAGAGAAGAGGGAGAGGAACGATGAAGCGCTTTTGGCAGATCGTCCGAGGGACCCTGCTTCGCATCGGATACTTTCTGGGCCGCATCAACACCTTCTTGCTGCTGACCCTCTCGTTTTACCTCATCCTGCTGCCCCTGGCCCTCCTTTGGCGTCTTTTTTCCCGCCGCACCGACTCTCCCGGATGGCGCCCACGAGCCGAACTTCCCCCAGACCACTTCAAGCGTCAGTATTAAGACTGGGAGGCGTGCCACAGAGGCACTGAGGGCACAGAGTCTCTCTCCCTCTCTGTGTACTCTGTGGCTTTGTGGCCTAAAGTCAGGCGTACATCAAGCGCCGCCCTTTGGGCTGAGGAACCGGGTCTCCGAATTCTGTAGCCGTGTCGATCCAGAGATCAATGGCATCCTGAGCGTTCGACAGCGCAGCTGCGGGAGAGTCGCCATGAGCGGAGCAACCGGGCAACTCCGGCACCTCAGCCACGAAAACCCTGTCCTCCGCGCTCCAGTAGATGATCACCTCGTATTTATGCATCACGTTTCATCTCTCAGATTGTATCGAAGGATAATAGCTCGGACTTGCCGAACCTGGTAAGCCTTCGCCTTGCTTCCATCTTTCTGCAGGTTGATCTTCTCGGCGACTCCTTCCCTGCGGAAGACATGATGGCTGCCCCGAATGCGCTCTATGAAACCGAGCCGCAAAAGGAGGCGGCGCAGGGCGTCAAAGGGAATTCCTGCGTCCGAAGCGCCGTGAAGGATTTGATCGAGCAGTTTCTCGTATTTGCCCACAGGTTCAATTCTATCCGAACTTGGTTGGGAAGACAGGGCCAACCTGTCGTATCGGCCACGAATTAAACCGACGAGATGGCCGGGAAGGGACAGAAAATGGTGCATGATCGAGCGTCATGGCGGTGGAGGCAGAAGGCTGCAGGCACAAGCCTGAATCAAGGATTTTGGCTACTTCAGATCCAAAAAATCTCCCTCGTTGCATAGCCGCGCAAGAGCAGAGGGATTCATCAGCAATGCTCGCCAGGCTTTCTTTATCTCATTGTGCAGGTTCATCTGAAAGTCTTCTATTTATTCATGCAATCTTGTCTCAAATAGAGCTTTCGCCTCTTTGATCTTCTGAAGGATCAACAAAAAGGTTTCGTCGTCAATTATGCCTTTAATCATCACTAACCTTATATTGCGACCATAGTTTATGTCGAGTCACCGCTTTGTAAGGCATTTCGAGACATGAGAAAAATAGAGGTTGTTAACCTCGATCCTCCACTTTGCCCGCCACGACTGCCGGGAGATCCTTGAGCATTCTGTTGAGCGCTTCAACGTGCTGAGCATGCAGTCTCTCGTACCCTCGCAGCGCCTCGGATGTCTCGCGCTCCAGTTCGCCGATGCGCTCCGCCTGCGGACGCGTGGGA
>JANQFM010000195.1 GCA_028277865.1 Acidobacteriota bacterium | reverse complement strand
ACTGAGGACATGTCCTGGAAAGGCCGGGCGAAGAGCATCGAATGGCAGGCTTTCGGCCTCATCCTGCTGGCGGCGGCGCCGGTCATGTTGCCGGCGCTGAATGCCTACTTCACCTTTGACGACCTGATGAATCTGGACTACTACAGCGAAAGGCCATGGGAATCCGTCTGTTCCAACCTGATCCTCCTGACCTCCTTACGGCGACCCCTGGGAGCCCTTTTCTACTTGCCCAACTACTACCTGTTCGGAATGGACCCTGTGCCCTTTTACCTGACCGGGCTGCTGGTGCTGACCCTTAATCTGGCCCTCTTTTACTCCCTGGTGCTCCGCCTGACCCGCAGGCTGTCCATGGCAGTGGGCGCGACCGCATTGGTGGCCCTGCATCCCAACATGCACGCCCTCCTTTTCAATTTCGGGTCGGTTTACGAACAAGCGGCCATGACCGGCATTTTGGGCGGGCTGCACTGCTACCACCGACTGGTTTCGCTTCCGCTGCAAGACGCCAGGCGCCGACGCTTGTACGCCGCCAGCTTTATTTTTTTCTGGATGGCACTCAATGCCAAGGAGACAGCCGTGGTGCTGCCGACCGTCCTGCTGGCCTACGAAGTCATCTATCGTTTTGCCTGGTGCAGCCAGCGGCCCCGATTTGCCGGCCCATTGAAGCGGCTGGGGCCCATGTTCGGGGTGGCTGCACTTTACACCCTGGCCAAGCTGCTGGGCGACGAGGCCTTCTGGCGCAACAACCCCCTCTACGAGTTCCACTTCGACAGCACCATCCTTCAAAACCTGGCCAGCTACGCCACCTTGTACAGCTATCGCAACCTCTCCTTCGCTATCGCCGCAACGTTGGCCACGCTGATGGGTTTGGCGGCGGCCGGCGTCCTGCTGCGCAATCGGCACCTGCTTTTCGGCCTGAGCATGGCTTTGCTGACGCTGATGCCCGTACTTCCCCTGCCCCGCGTCTGGGAACTGTTCCTCTACCTGCCTTCCACCGGGCTGGCATTGTGCATCTCGGCCCTGCTGGTGGATGCCTTCAGCCGCCTCTGGAAATGGAAAGTGCCGCAAGGTTGGAGATCTTGGAGACCGGGGCATCTTCTCAAGCTGGTCTTGGTGCTGGCCTTCTTAGGGTTCGCGCTCGAAAAGACGGCCCGCAACTTCCGCATCGCCCGCGACAGCGAGAAGGCCATTCGCATGCTGCCCTGGAGCAGCTTTGCCCGACAGCTCCATGAACGCTTCCCAGAAATTGCCGATCAGACTGTCTTGGGTTTTGAGAATCCTCCCTTCAACCCAGACAACCACGAGCTGTGGTGCCCCCTCTTCCTGGTTCAACTGAGCTATCCGGACCGCAATCTCCGAGTCTTCTTATTGCCCCGGCAAGAGAAGGAGTTCCGCAGGGCTTCATCCAGGGCTCGCCAGACCTACTACTTCGAGTGGGTGGAAGGGAGGCTGCTGGAGAGGGACGTGCCGGAGTAGGCTGTAGGATTGAAGCGGAATCCGGATTTCTGATTCTTAGCCTACAGCCACAGCCTACGGCCTCAAGCAGGTGTACAATCGGGCCTCATGACGCTCGAAATCGGCATCTTGTTCGGCATCCTGCTGGTGATGGCCTTCTTTTTCTTCACCGAAAGGCTGCCGGTGGACTTGACGGCATTCATGGGATTGGCCGTCATGGTGCTGGCAGGCTTCGTGGCGCCTTCCGAAGCCTTTACGGGATTTGCCTCGCCGGCCGTCATCACCATGCTTTCCATCTTCTTCGTCAGCGCGGCCATGCTGCACACCGGACTGGCCGACTGGGTAGGGGTACGGGTTCATCGGCTGATCGGCAGCCGTGAGATCCCCCTCATCATCGCCATCATGGTCGTGGCCGGCGTGCTGTCCGCCTTCATGAACAACATCGCCGCCTGCGCCGTCCTTTTGCCGGCCGTCTCAAGCATCGCCAAGAAGTCGGGCGTTTCTCCCTCGCGGCTTTTCATCCCCCTTTCCTTCGGCGCCATCCTGGGCGGCACCACCACTTTGGTGGGGACCCCGCCCAATATCCTGGCCGCCGACATGATGCGCCAAAAGGGATTGGCGCCATTCCAGCTCTTCGACTTCACCCCGCCGGGCCTGGTGATCCTGGGGATCGGAGTCCTCTTTATGATCACCTTTGGCCGCAAGCTGCTTCCCGAACGCAATATCAGCTCCGCCATCGGCCCTTCGCGGAATCTGGCCCAAGTCTATGAGCTGGAGGAAAGCCTTTTTTCCATTCGAATCCCGATCGGCTCGGACTTGGACGGACGCACCTTGGCTCAGACCAACTTGGGCTCGGCACTGGGAGTCCAGGTGGCGGGGATCATCCGAGGCCGCAAGAAAATCCTGGCACCCAAGGGCGAGGACGCCTTGCGGGGGGGCGACGTACTGGTCGTCAAGGGCCAGTTTCTGGAGCTGCAGGAGCTGTTCCATGTCCAGGGGCTTGAAATCGGCCCGGCTCAACCCGCAGACCTTGCGCGTACCGCCGAACAGGTGAGCGGTTTTGCCGGCCGGCTGGGCAAGAGCTCCGCAATGTCCGGCAAGACTTTGAAGGAATTGAACTTTCGCGAAATTTTCGGCGCCACGGTCGTAGGCATCCAAAGGGAAGGCGCCATGATCGAGGCCGATTTGGCCCGGCTGCCGCTGAAGTCAGGCGACCGGATTTTCGCATTAGGGCAGCGCCATGCCCTGGAGTCCCTGTCCGAGCAAGGCGGATTTGAAGAAGTTCTGGTCGGGCGCTCCATCTTTGCGGAACTGAAAGGTCACCTCCATCTGCTCCACATCCCCGAAGATTCGAAGCTGGTCGGCACGACCATCGGAGAAAGCCGCATGGGGGAGCTGGTGAAGCTGACGGTTGTGGGGATCATCCGGGAAAACGAGACCGTCCCCGCCATCCATCCCGAGGAGCGGATTTTGGCCCATGACCGCTTGATCGTGACGGGGAAGCGGGATCGCATCCGAAGCCTTCAGGAATTGGGAGAAGTGGAGCTGGAACGGCGTGTCGCCGAAACGGGAATCGAGTCCGAGGACGTGGGGATCGGCGAAGCGACGGTAGCGCCCCGCTCCGAAGCTGCCGGCCGTACCCTGGCCGAGCTGAATTTCCGTGAACGCTATGGCCTGCAGGTCTTAGCCATCTGGCGCGAAGGCACTCCCATTCACACCGACCTGGGCCATATTCCCCTGCGCTTCGGAGACGCCTTGCTGCTGCAGGGTCCTTTCAGCAAGTTTCAGCTCTTCGGAACGGTCGCCGACTTCGTGCTGCTGTCTCCCCTCACCCAGGAACCTCGCCGCACCGAAAAGGCGCCTTACGCACTGGGTGCCTTGCTGCTGCTGATCGCCATCGTGGTGAGCGGCTTTCAACCCATCCACGTGGCGGCCTTCGTAGCGGCCATCATGGTGGTGCTGACCGGATCGATCACCATGGAAGAGGCTTACCGGACTGTGGAATGGCGGGCCATTTTTCTGGTGGCGGCCATCTTGCCGGTGGGAATCGCCATGGAGCGGACCGGCGCTGCCCTGCTTCTTTCAAACACCGTCACCGACTATGCCGGACCCTTTGGAGCCTATGCCGTGCTGGCCGGCCTGGTCACTCTTTCCAGCATGCTCAGCCAGGCACTGGACGGCGCTCCTTCGGTTGTGCTGCTCAGCCCGGTGGCCTTTCAGACGGCCAAACAGCTCAACCTGTCTCCCTATCCCATCATGATGGGAATCAGCCTGGCCGCATCCGCCGCCTTCATGACACCCTTCAGCCACAAGGCCAACCTTTTGGTGATGGGTGCGGGCGGCTACAGGGTGGTGGATTACTTGAAGGTCGGCACTCCCTTGACGATCGTCCTGCTGATCGTACTGGTGTTGATGGTACCGCTCTTTTTCCCGCTCTGAAAAGAACCCAACAGCCCCGCGTCCCTTTCCAAGGTCCAAGGTCCAAGGTCCAAGGTCCAAGGTCCAAGGTCTGCAGAATGTATCATCTTGCTGCCAACTGCCAACTGCCAACTGCCAACTGCCAACTGCCAACTGCCAACTGCCAACTGCCAACTGCCAACTGCCTACTGCTCGAGGAACCTGAAGGCCATTGCCAGGATGGCGAAGAAGCCGACGGCATCGGTGATGGTGGTGAGCAGCATGCTGGAGGCGACGGCGGGATCGATGCGCAGGCGGGTGAGGATGAGGGGGATGGCGCTGCCGATGATTCCGGCCACCAGCAGATTGATGATCATCGCTGCGCCCAGGATCAGGCCCAGCATCCAGTTGTAGTCGATCCACAAGTAACCTGCCACCGCAGCCAGCAATCCGATGGTGATCCCGTTGCCGAGCCCCAGGAGCGCTTCCTTGAAGACCGCCGAGCGGCCGCTGGACCAGCTGATTTCGCCCAGCGCCAGCCCGCGTACCGTGAGCGTGAGGGCCTGGGTTCCGGCATTGCCTCCCAAACCCGCCACCACGGGCAGGAAGATGGCCAGGAAGGGCAAGGCGGCGATGGTGCCCTCGTACACAGCCACCACTTTGGCCGCCACCATCAGGGTGAAGAGGTTGACCGCCAGCCAGGGGATACGCTTTTTGTAGGACTGCCAGCGACTGGTGTAGACGTGGTCGTCAGTGTTGACGCCGGCCAAGTGGAGGATGTCCTCGGTGGCCTCTTCCTGGATGACGTCGATCACGTCGTCGACGGTGATGATCCCCACCAGACGGTTTTGACGGTCCACCACGGGAATGGCCAGCAGGTCGTAAAGGGCCACCTGACGGGCCACCTCTTCCTGATCGGTGTCGGTGGTGACCGAGAGGATGTCGGTGGACATCATCTTCTTGAGCGGGGTGCTGGGCGGCACCATGAGCAGCTGGCGCAAGGACACCACCCCCACCAGGTGATTGCGGTCGTCCACCACGTAGATGTAAAAGACCATCTCCAGGTCGGTGCCGGCCTGGACGGCGTTGATGGCCTCGCTGATGGTCACGTCTTCGTTGAGGGCGAAGACGTTGGGCGTCATGATGCGCCCGGCCGTCTCTTCCTCGTAGCGCAGCAGCCCCTTCACCTCCTTGGACTGCTTGCCCCGCATCAAGTCCAGCACCTCGTCGGCCAGCTCTTCGGGCAAGGCCGTGATGAAGGCAGCCGCGTCGTCGCTATCCATCTCCTGGAGGATCTCGGTGATCTCCTGGCTGGTGAGGGGCTGCAGCAGCAGAGTGCCGAGTTCGGGCTCCAGGTGGTTGAGGGTTTCTGCTGCCAGCGGCAGCCCTTCCCGCATCAGGATGGCAAAGAGGGCGATCTGGTCGCGGTCGCTCATCTCGCGCAGGATGTTGGCCACATCCTGCGAACGGAGCTTGGTCAGCATATTGGCCAGGTGCCCTTTGGCGTTGCGGTGCAGCAACCGCCGGGCCGACCCGGCCATCACACGTGCCTTTTGAATCTGCATTCCCTTATCCTCAGGGATTCACGCAGAGGCGCAAAGACGCGGAGGGGGGAGAAAAGAGGGTTTGAAACAGGATTCGCTGGATCTTTCATTGGGGATTATCCAGAAAAGCCTGTTGACTCCGTAAAAACTGCTAATTCTCTTCTGCCTCTCTCTGCGTCTCTGCGCCTCTGCGTGAAACCCGCCCAGCACCAGAGTTCATTACATTAGCAAATCCAGGGGCTCTTTCACACATCGAATCGTGATGCCTTCTGGGTACTCGCCGCTCCTCCATTGATTCGCCCAATTGTCCCCTGCTTTCTTTTCCCCTAAACTCCCGTTATGACGACGATAATTCGCTGGATCCCTTGGATGCTGGTCGGGCTGCTGGCCGCGCTTCCGGCGGCCGCCCAGGACTTCGAATTTTACCCAGGCGCCTCCTATGATCCCGCCGTCCCGACCCTCAAGCAGGTGGCGGGACACTCCTGGGCTGAAAAAATCACCATGCATCATGAGGTGGAGCGCTACCTCCGGGCTCTTTCCGAGGCCTCTCCGCTGGTGAGCCTGCGGGAGCACGGGGCCAGCTGGGAGGGCAAGAAGCTCTATCACTTGATCGTGACGTCCGAAGGCAACCAGGCACGGCTTGCGGGCATACAGCAGGCCATGCACAAGTTGGCCGATCCCCGCACGACCTCCGCTGCCGAGGCGGATTCGATCATCCGGTCGATGCCGTCGGTGGTTTGGCTGGCCTACGGCGTTCATGGCAATGAGATCTCCAGCACAGACGCAGCGCTGCTGACGGCCTATCATCTGGCCGCTTCGCTCAACGACCCTTTGGCCCGGTCGGTCCTCGACAACACGGTGGTCATCATCGACCCCATGCAAAACCCAGACGGGCGCGACCGCTTCGTGAACTACTTCCGGCAAACGCGGGGACGCTGGCCGGACCCCGACCCGCAATCGGCCGAACACAACGAAGTCTGGCCGGCGGGGCGATTCAACCACTACCTGTTCGACATGAACCGCGACTGGTTCGCCCAGACCCAGCGCGAGACTCATGGCAGGCTGGCCGCCTATCTGGAGTGGTTCCCCCAGGTTTTCGTCGACCTGCACGAGATGGGCACCAACTCCACCTACTACTTCGCGCCTCCCGCCGATCCCCTCAACCCCGAGCTGACCCCGGCTCAGATTGAGTGGCTGCAGCGCCTGGGCCGTAACAACGCCCGCTGGTTCGACCGTTTCCGCTTCGACTACTTCACGCGCGAAGTGTTCGACTCCTTCTATCCCGGCTACGGAGAAGGCTGGCCCATGTTCAAGGGGTCGATCGGAATGACCTACGAACAGGCCTCGGTCAGGGCTCTGGTCAGCCGACGCGAGGACGACACCACAATCCACTATCGCGACAGCGTCCGGCACCACTTCATCGCATCGCTGTCTACGACCGAAATGGGTGCCAATAACCGGGAAGAACTGCTGAGATACTTTTACGATTACCGCAAGGGCGCCATCGAGCAAGGCCGCCAGGGGCCTGTGCGCGAATTCATCATCGCCCCCGGATCCGATCCCAACCGGGCCATTCGGTTGGCGGGCAAGCTGCACAGCCAGGGTATCGAGGTCAAGCGTGCGCGTCAGCCCTTCAGCAACGCCCGAGTGCGCGGCTACCACCAGGAAGAGGAAACCTCCAAGGACTTTCCCGCCGGGACCTTCGTCGTTTCGCTGGAACAGCCCGACAAGCATTTGGCCGTGGTCCTTCTGGCAAAGCACATCGATATGGGCGAGGGCTTCATCGATCAGCAAAAACGCCGCCAGGCACGCCGCATCGGACTCGAAATCTACGACATTACGGGCTGGTCGGTGCCGTTGCTCTACGGCGTTGACGCCTACAGGGCGGCAGAATCTTCCCAGGGAGATTTCGAAGTGCTTGACCAGGCGCCCTCAGCGAATGGCGCACTTCACGGTGAACCGGCTCAGGTGGCCTACTTGATCCCCTGGGGAACCAACTCAGCCGCCCGGGCGCTGGCCTGGATGTTCCGCCATAAAATTCGAGTGCACAGTGCCGACGAGCCCTTCAGCATCTCCTTGGCTTCGGGCCAAAGGACCTTTCCAGCCGGATCCCTGATCGTCAAGGTCAAGGACAACCCGGACGAGTTGCATCAACGCCTGCAGGAGGCCGTCGACGAATTCGGCATCCAAGTCTTCGCCGCCGA
>JANQFM010000095.1 GCA_028277865.1 Acidobacteriota bacterium | reverse complement strand
AATCGTCTCGGGCGTCATCCCCACAGCGCAGCGGCCGGGAATGTTGTATAGCACAATCGGAATATCCACCGCGTTGGCAACGGCGGCCGGCGCCATCAGCCTGCCGACTCATCCGGATTTCTTCCAGCAAACGCTGCCACTCCTCCCCGTCGGGACTGCCTGATTGCCTGTCGGCCTGCACTGCCCGATCCAAGAAATCCTGGGCCAGTTCGAGTTCACCCTCCTCAAAATAGATCCGTCCCAAAGCCCCCAATGCAAAGGCGGGCTGCGGATCGGATCTGGTGATCAGCCTGTGGTAGATGGCCTTGGCCTGATCGAGTTGGCCCCGCTGCTCCTGAGTCCGTGCCCACAGCCCGCTGATTTCGGGGTCGTTGGAACCGAAGGAGCGGTAAAGCGCTTGGGCATAGGGGGCGGCCGCCTCGGGATCCTGCAGCTTGTCCAAAGCCAGATGGACCATTTCGGAGTAGAGGCCCGGCCGGCGCTGACCCAGTTCGGCAGCTCTCTGAAGGTGCTTGAAGGCTTCGGGATATTTGCCCTTGCGCTGCATCAGACGGGCTCTGAGAAGGTGGGAATCGGCGATATAGGGATCCCGGCTCAGGCTGGCCTCCAGGGCGGCAAGAGCCTCCTCATCATCTCCCTGGGCGGCCTGAGCCTCCGCCTTCAAGAGAGCCGTCACGGCTTCCCGTGAGGTGGTGTACTTGTAAACCAAGTGGTCGCTGCGCCGACCGGCAAAGCATCCGGGCAGGTGCGTTTGCGGGTCGGTCTTGCAATCCTTGCCTGCAGGAGTCCCTCGGCCGGCTTGCTTCCTTCCCAAGATCGAGGTGCGGGCCAGGGGATCGCCCACCACCACCTGGCGCCATCCCAAATAGCGAAGCGACAGGTAATAGCTCTCGGCCAGGTTGCGGCCCGAGGCATAAGCCGGAAAAAGGATTTGAGGCCGGAAATGGCCGTCCAAGGTCGGATCAGCCACAAAGCCGCCCACACCCGTCGCCCCGGCTCGTACCATCCGTGCACCCAGCGAAAGAGAGGTCTGTGCTCGAAACGAGGAGGCCGAAGCGGGGTCCAGAGAAAGCGCCACAGCCCCAGGCACCCACCCCTTCTGAGGGATGGCGACCGGTTCGTCAGGCTCAAGAGGGCTCCAAATGCAAAAGCCCAGTACGGAATCAACTTGCTGGAAAGGCGCCGAGGTGTCCTCGAAAGTCACTTTCAATCCTTGACTTTGCAGGTTCCCGGCAGCCTGGTCCAGCCAGCCTCTTTGCACGGTTTCCCTTTGAAAGGGCAGATCGAAGAAAAAGCCGTCCCCCGCAGGTGCCTTTAAGGCACGGTCGACCAGCAAGAGGGCGTCGACCACTGATGCGCCGGTCAGGCGAGTGACCAGGTAAATATCGTCCCGGCTGCGCTCAAAGGGCCGCAGGCCGCCCTGAACGGCGTAGTAGGGGTTTTCGACCTTGCCAAAGGTGGGGATGCTTCCATAGACCAGATATTGGTAGGTCAACGCCAGTTCGGAATCAACCGACGCCAAATCTCCCAAAGGGCCGGCCTGCCCCTGTACGATGAGAGGAACCCCTTTGGTGGTGACGATGTAATGGACCTGGTCCTGCAGCAGTCGTGAGCTGAGGCATTCGGCAACCGGCTGCAAGATCTGATCCTCGAAATCCCGCCGAGAGACGCTCTCTTGCACAGCAGCCCGGATGCGGCACATGTTGCCGGCAGGGATGGCGCGCTTGGCCGCATAGTAGTCGCCCAGCGTGCGCGAGTCGCTGCTCTGCTCATTGACGACCAGCAGAATGTTGCGGGGATGCTGGGCGCACAGCAAGGCCCATCCTGACCAGATTGCCAAGAAAAAGGGGGTGAGAGCCCATCTTGAAGAGCCCTTGGCGAACATCAGCTCCTTTTCTTGGGGCGGGGCTTGGAGGAATAGGGATAGGCACCCCTTTCTCCATAGTAGTAATAGCTGTAGTTGTAGTAGGTGTTGAAGACGATGGGCTTGACGTCGTTGAGGACCAACCCCAGGATCTTGTCGGGATCCACGCTCTTGAGGGTTCGTTCGGCACAGACGTAGGGAGTCTTGCCGCTGCGCACCACCAACAGCATCCCGTCGGTCAGTTTGGCCAGAATGCGGGCGTCGGAGATCGGCTCAAATGGAGGGCAATCGAGGATGATGGCGTCGAACTCCTGGCGCAAGTAATCGATCAATTCGCGCATCCGTTTCAACGAAAGCAATTCCACGGGGTTGTCGGCCACCCGGCCGGCGGTGAGGATGTAGAGGTTATGAAACCGCCTCATGAAGGAAAAAGGCGGCAAGTCATGGTCCTCTTCGAGGTAGTGGACCAGGCCGGGGCCTTGCGGCACGCCCAGATACTCCTGTGCAGTGGGCTTGCGCAGATCGCAGTCGACCAGGATCACACGTCGGCCCAAATCGCGGGATAAGGCCATGGACAGGTTGGAGCTGACCAGTGACTTGCCGTCACCCATGAAGGGGCTTGAAACGCCGACAATTTGGGGAATCTCATCACCGGCAAGTCCGTTGAGGGAGATCTTGAGGCTTTTGAACTGTTCGCTGATGAAGGAATGCTGATCCTTGAGGATCTCCAGGCGGGGACTGGCAAACTCCCCGTTGACAGCCGGCACAATCCATTCCAGGGGCGGTTGGCCGGACAGTTGCTCCTGCTCGGCGGGCGCCGACTGGGAAACCTCAGCATAACCCATCAGTTGAAGAGTCCCCAATAGCTGCCGCACTTCGGTTTCGCTCAATCCGTGACGGCCAATCAGGTCTGCGATGGACGACGGTGTGCGCAGGCAGCTCAGAACAGCCACTTCGCGGGCATCCCAGGGTATCTGGGCGAAGTCCTCAGGGGAGCCATGCAGCAGGGTGACGATTGCTGATGCATCTGAATCGACGGAACGGTTGCATCGGCGGGCCATCCCCAGCAAGAGGGCCTGCAAGGGAATCCGGCAAGGGTAGCTGAATTCTTTGGCGTGTTCGTCGAAAGACTCGACTTGAAAGTCGTAGTCGACGGCACGCTGGAAGATCAAAAAGGCCTGATGGCAAAGCAGTTCGTTCACAGCAGAGAGCCGCACTGCCGAGACATGCAGGATCATCTCGCCCAACGGCCGCTTGCTGCGCTTGGCCTTACGGAGCAGTTTCCTGAGCCCGGAAGTCCGGATCAGGCCATCTTTGAGCAATAGCTGCCCCAGGCGCAGCTCGGCTAGGCTGGACGAAGCCGCATCGACCCTTCCCTGCTGGATGAAAAAGCGGGCCGACTCGTCCCTGCGCTTCAAGAGCAGGCAGCCGCTTCTCTCCTGCGACTGCAAATCCCGCAGCTTCCCAACCACGGGATGGTCGATGATCATCTGCTGATCAGTCGTTCCAGGCTCTGCAGGTTCTGAGTGCCCCAGGCTCTTACTTCCGGCGTCTTGTAGATCCAAAAGAGGCAGCCGGCGCTGATCGCCATGAGCATCAGAAAGACCGCTGCGGAAACCCATCGTGATCTCCTTGCTCGTCTCTGATCGCGTTGAGACAGGATTTGGGGTATCTCGACCAGGATAGGAATGCCGAAATATTCCTCCACTTCCTTGTAGTTGTAAAATCGTTGCTCCATGAAGTCGCGCACCACGGCCAAAGCCACACCCACTCCGAAACTGGCCACCAGGCCCAGGAAAATGATGAGGGGGCGGTTGGGCTTGGAGGGAGAAAGGGGCAGGCTGGCCGGATCGACGATGCGAAACTGTTCGCCCTTTTGCTTGCTTTCCAGGCTTTCCGCCAACCGGGCCTGGGAAAGCTTGGCGCTCAGGTCGTCGTACTGAGTGTTCAACTCTACGAATTCGCGCTGCAAGGCAGAAAGTTCCTGCTCGCGCTGCGAAGTGTTGTCGACGCGGACTTCTAGGGTTCTGATTTGCTGCTCGATGCTCGCCTTGTCCTTTTCGCGGAAACGGATGTCGGCCTTGACCTCTTCGAGTTGATTGCGAAGCTCCTGGTGGACCGGGTTGGGAACTGTATAAGTTTCGGACTGGGCCTCCGCCTGGACCGACTCGACCAGGTCTTCAGGGGGAATCTCGGATCGCAGCCGCTGCAGCTCGGATCGCAGCCGACGCACATCGGGATGCCGTTCCGTATATTTGCTGATCAAAAGGTTGTAGGCCTGCTCCTTTTCACGGAATTCCCTGACCAGCGGCGAATCTTCCCTTCCCCGCCCCTGGGGACGTTCCACCACTTGGGTGATGGCGACAGGAGTCTCGGAAAGTTGGCGTTCCAGCGAAAGGCGCAAAGCGATGGAACGGTCCAGGGCTTCAGCGTTGGTGCGGTGCTGCTGCTG
>JANQFM010000039.1 GCA_028277865.1 Acidobacteriota bacterium | reverse complement strand
CCCTCCTTCGGGGCGGCATGCCGCCCCGAAGGAGGGGAGGGGATGCGCACAAAAGATTCGACGAAGTCGTTGGCTAGCCATTCAGTCATTCGCTCCGCCGGGGCAAGCCCGACGGTGGCTTTGCGTGAGATCTGCTCTAGGCTCTCTACTCGCTTAATTCGGGGCTCGTTTGCCCCAAGGCTTCACGGAAACGGGCGGCCAGGGACTCGGCGTAGGGGGCGGGGTCGATTCCGTGCTGGGCTTCGAGCATGATTCGGACCAGGGGTTCGGTGCCTGAATAGCGGATCAGGATGCGGCCTTGATCCTTCAATTCACCTTCGATGCGGCGCATCTCCGAACGGATGGAAGGGATCTGATGGAAGTCGGGCTTGCTGCAAACCGGCACGTTGAGCAGCAGCTGGGGATACTTGATGAGACCCTTGCGAACCTCTGTCAAGCTGACCTCCCCTGATGCAACCAGAGAGGCTACCTTGACAGCGATCAGTATGCCGTCGCCCGCAGGCAACTGGTCGCCCAGGATAATGTGGCCAGATTGTTCGCCGCCCAAGCCGTGGCCTCCCTGGTGCATGCTTTCCCAGACCCATCGGTCCCCCACCTGCGTGCGCAGCATTCCAATGCCCTCCTTGTGCAAGGCGGCTTCCAGGCCCATGTTGGCCATCACGGTGGTGACCACGGTCGCTGTGGGGAGCCTGCTTGTCCGCTTGAGGTGGCGTGCCAACAGCAGGAGGATGTGGTCGCCGTCCAGCAGACGGCCCTGCCGGTCGGCAAAGATGACCCGATCGGCATCACCGTCGAACGCCGCACCCAGGTCGGCGCCGCTCTCGACGACACGCCGGGCCATGGCTTGAGGATGCAAGGCGCCACAGCCCCGGTTGATGTTGGTGCCGTCCGGTTGCGCATGGATGGTCACCAGCTGCGCACCCAGTCGCCGGAAGACTTGAGGAGCGATGCGGAAGGCCGCCCCGTTGGCGCAATCGAGCACGATCTTGAGCCGCTCCAAAGCGCCGGACGGGGATTCGGCGGCCTGGACGAGAAAGTCGAGGTAGGGCCGAATACGGCTCCTTGCACCCTTCAGCAGCTGTTTCAGGGGAGGATCGGACGGGATCCGTGCAGGCAATTCCGGCAGGGGCACCTCTTCGACCAGCTTTTCGATGGCCTGCTGGGTCCGCTCGTCGAGCTTTTGGCCGTCGGATCGGAAGATCTTGATGCCGTTGTCTTGGAAGGGATTGTGGGAAGCGGAAATGACCACACCGACGCAGCAGGATCCGCTGCGAGTCAAAAAAGCCGTTCCGGGAGTGGTCAGCACGCCGACGCAGTCGACCTTCATTCCGGCGGATTGCATCGAGCTTTTCAGCACCTCCTCGATCCAAACCCCGCTTAGCCGGGTGTCCCGTCCGATCAGGGCGGTGCCTGCAAAACGCTGCGCCAGGGCTCGCCCGATGCGCCACAGGGCGGCCTCATCCAGGGGAGGCTGCCCGGCGCGCCCTCGGATGCCGTCCGTTCCAAAAAGCCGCTCACTCATTTTGAGAAGAACTGGAAACCGGCAAAGGATCCTGCCTTTGTTGCCTTTCCGCCGGTCTCCGGTTTCCGGTCTCCGGCCTCCGTTGCCTTTACCTCCTCTTCCTGACTTTGACCGGGGCCACCGATTCGACTTGGAAGATGCCGGCGTCGAGGTCGTCCGGAAGGATGACTTGGGGTTGCACCTCCTGCCAGCGGGAGGAGGGCTCTAGATCCTGAGTGTTGACGATGACCCGGAAGTTGTCTGCTGTCAGTTCCCCCGCAAAAGAAACGGGCACGGAGAGGGAGACACGGACTGTCGCCGCCTGCAGCCGCGAGTCGGGGTCGGCCGGATCGATTTCCACGGGTACTTTGGAGATTTCGACCGTGCGCCGCTTTTCCTCAATCTCAACCTCCACGTCCACCTGACGGATATCCTGCAGGCGGGCCTTTTTTTCCTCCAGGAAAATATCCACTTTGCGTGTAAAGTCCTGGCTCTGGCCGGTGATATCGACGGGGGCGGTGGTTGCGCTCAGGACGTTGCCGACCGCCGAGGTGGGTCCTTCTATCCAGACGCTGGACGGTTGGACCCGTATGCCCTTCACCTCAAAGTTCTCGGCCGGTTCCCCGTCCAAGTGGGTTTCGACGGGGACATACCGTGTCGCCGTGCGCTCGATGTTGAGGTTGACATTGGGAGGGCTGAAGCGGATGACTTCCATTCCCGAGGGCCGATCCGGAATGTTGGCCTCGGTCAGCGCCACCACCTTCTGTTCGGCCAGGGCGTCCCTGAGGTCGATGACAACCGGCGCCGCCTGGCTGTCCAGTGCCAAGTTGCGTCGGACCCTCACTTCCAGGTCGACCGTTGTCGGGTAGTCGTTGGAGATCTCGAATTGGGCCGGCAGGTTGATGATGTCCAGCGGGCGGGTGATGGTCCGCTGGACGATCTGCTGGCTGGCCACCTGGAACCACAGCAAGCCGGCCAAAAGCAGTGCGATCGCCTTCAAGCCAAGGTTCTTGAAGAGGGCTTGCTGCAGCCGACTGAGATTCATCCCTTGCATTTTCATTCCTGCCCCTCCCGGCTTTCCTGGCTTGCCGTCTCCAGATGGCGCTTGAGCAGCTTGAGCAGGCGGGGTCCGTCCAGTCCCCGAACCAGTTCCCGGCCGACAGCCAGAGAGATTTTTCCCGTCTCTTCTGAGACCACCACGGCCAAGGCGTCCGTCTCGCGGGAGATCCCCATGGCGGCCCGGTGGCGGGTACCCAACTCCTTGCTCAGATAGGGGTCCAGCGTGAGGGGCAGAAAGCAGGAGGCCGAGGCGATTCGGTCCTCCTGCACGATCACCGCGCCATCGTGCAGGGGGCTGGAGGGGTTGAAGATGGTGACCAGAAGATCGTAGGTCAGGAAGGCGTCCAGGCGGATTCCCCTTTCGATGTAGTTTCTCAGCCCGATTTCCCGTTCGATCACCATCAGCGCACCGATACGCTGGCTGGCAAGGGTGGTCGCAGCCAGGATGATCTCATCATAACGGATTGAGACGGGCTTGGGCCCGAAGCGCTTCAGGAAGTTCCCCTGCCCCAATTGGACCAGGCCCCGGCGGATCTCTGACTGGAAGATGACGATGAGGGCGAAAAAGATATAGGGGATAAAGGTGTCTAAGAAGCGCCCCACTGTTTGCAGGCCGAGGAGTTGGGTCAGGTAATAGAGGAGGATGAGGGCGGCTACGCCGAAGCTCATCTGCCAGCCGCGCGTTCCGCGCACCAGCAGCAGCACCTGATAGATCAGGGCCGCTACCACCAAAATGTCGATGATGTCGATCCAGGCCATCCGGCCGATGGCATCGAGGACCGTATCAATCATCGGCTGCCCTCACAACTTGACCCAAAGGGGTTTCGGCTGCGATCGAATCGGCGATCGCCAGCACCTGTTTCATCTCCAAAACGTCATGGACCCGGACGATATGGGCGCCGTTCAAAGCCGCTGCGGCCACCGAGCCGGCAGTCCCCCACAGCCGATCATCGGGCTCCAAGCCCAGAATGTTTCCGATAAAGCTTTTACGGGATGTCCCCACCAGAACCGGCAGGCGGAACTTGCCGAGACGAGGCAGGCGATTCAAGATCGCCAGGTTGTCGGCAACGGTCTTGCCGAACCCGATTCCCGGATCCAAAACGATTCTATCACGCGGGATTTTGAACCTGTCGGCGGTGGCCAGCGTGTCTTCGAAATACAGATCGAGCTCTTTCCAGACATCCGGGCTGGGGGGGATTTTCTGCATCACGCGCGGATTGCCGCGCATGTGCATCAGCACTGCTCCGGCCCCCGCCTGGGCGATGACGCGGGGCATCTCGGCGTCCAAGCGGAAGGCGCTCACGTCGTTGATCACATCTGCACCCGCCTCCAGCACAGCCTTGGCCACCGCGGATTTGTAGGTGTCGACCATCAAAGGAATGTCCAACCGCGGTCGCAGAGCCTGGACGACCGGAACCAGCCGCCTCAGCTCTTCCTGCAAAGAAGTGGGCTGGGCGCCGGGGCGAGTGGATTCCGCACCCAGGTCGATCAGGTCGGCGCCATCCTCGGCCAGCTTCAAAGCCTGCGCCAGGGCGCGCTTCGGATCCAGGTAGCGCCCCCCGTCATAGAAGGAGTCGGGAGTGATGTTGACCACCCCGGCCAAGCGGGTTCGCCGGCCCAGGGCCAGACGACGCCGGCCGGCTCTCCAGATCAAACGGGTCGAGCTTTCAGATCGGGTGTTGATCACGTTCCATCCCCCGGTCGCCGCGTGCTCCGCCGAGCAAGGCTCAGCATACTCCGAAGGTCTGAATAGGGCTGGGAAGCCGGCTGCAAAGACACGGAGGCACAAGGAATGGCGAATCGACGTCAGGCGGGGGCTGGGCTGTCCTCCGGATTCACCAGCGGTGCAACCTGCTTCTTCTTTTTGGCCTTCTTCCGATCGGAGGGCTCCACTGCCGGGGGCTCGCCGAATCTGTGGGTGGGATCGTCCTTTTCGAGGACCTCTCCCTTGAGGATCGTCTCAATCTCGCTGGAGTCCAAGGTTTCGTACTGAAGCAAGGCCTCGGCAAGCCGAACCAGGGCTTCTCGGTTGGCCTCCAACTCGGCCTTGGCCTTTTCGTAGGCTGAAAGCACCATCCGCTTGACTTCCTGGTCGATCTTGATGGCCGTGTCCTCGCTGTAGTTCTGATGGGTGGTGATGTCGCGCCCCAGGAAGATCTGCTCTTCCTTGCGGCCGTAGGTCAGGGGACCCATCTCACGGCTCATTCCCCACTCGCAGACCATCTTGCGGGCCAGCTCGGTGACCCTTTCCAGGTCGTCCGAAGCGCCGGTTGTGCAGCTGTCGAGGAAGATCTCCTCGGCGATGCGGCCGCCCAACAGGATGGCGATGCGATTGTCCATGTACTCGCGGGTGTAGTTGTACTTGTCTTCTTCGGGCAGCTGCATGGTGACGCCCAAAGCCCGTCCGCGAGGGATGATGGTGACTTTGTGCAGCGGATCCGCTTCGGGAAGCATGTAGGCCACCAGCGCGTGCCCCGCCTCGTGATAGGCGGTATTGCGCTTTTCCTTTTCACTCATGATCATCGAGCGGCGTTCCTTGCCCATCAAGACCTTGTCCTTGGCCTCCTCGAAATCGACCATGGCCACCGCCTTGCGGTTGTGGCGGGCCGCAATCAGGGCGGCTTCGTTGACCATATTGGCTAGCTGGGCGCCTGAAAAACCCGGCGTCCCTCGAGCCAGCACGGCCAGATCGACGGAGTCCTTAAGGGGAATGCGGCGGGTGTGGACCATCAAGATGCCTTCGCGGCCTCGAATGTCGGGCAGGTTGACCACCACCTGGCGGTCGAACCGTCCCGGGCGGAGCAGGGCGGGGTCGAGCACGTCGGGGCGGTTGGTGGCTGCGATCAGGATGACCCCCTCGTTGGATTCGAAGCCGTCCATCTCCACCAGCAGCTGGTTGAGCGTCTGCTCCCGCTCATCATGGCCGCCGCCCAAGCCGGCGCCTCTGTGGCGGCCCACGGCGTCGATCTCGTCGATGAAGATAATGCAGGGGGCATGCTTTTTGCCCTGCTCAAAGAGGTCACGCACCCGGCTGGCGCCGACTCCCACGAACATCTCGACGAAGTCCGAGCCGCTGATGCTGAAGAACGGGACGTTGGCTTCGCCTGCAATGGCCCTAGCCAGCAACGTCTTGCCGGTTCCCGGAGGGCCCACCAAAAGGACGCCCTTGGGGATGCGCCCGCCCAGCTTCTGAAACTTCTGGGGCTCCTTGAGGAATTCGACGATCTCCTGCAGTTCCTCTTTGGCCTCGTCCACTCCGGCGACGTCCTTGAAGGTCACCTTCTTTTGCTGATTGGTGGTCAGCCGGGCGCGGCTGCGTCCGAAAGACAGAGCCCGGTTGCCTCCGGCCTGCATCTGACGCATCAGGAAGATCCAGAAGCCGACGAACAAGATGATGGGGAACCAGGAGGTGAGGAAAAGCACCATCCAGCCTCCCTCGTCATCCTCTGCGGCCTTGACGGCCACCCCGTTCTTTCGAAGCCGCTCGGCAATCTCTACGCCTTGACCTTCCAGGATGTTGACCGTGAACTTGTGCTGCTGCTGGTGAGGCGCCTCGGGGTTGACGTAGCGTCCCTCAATCTTGGTCTTATGAATGATCACCTCATCGGAGGGAGTCCCTTTGATGGCGTTCTCCTCGATCAATTCGTAAAACCTGTTCTGGGTGAGGTCATCGATGTTGCTGTTCTTCATGTTGCTCAGAAAGTGCCAGAGGGCCAGCACGGCAACAATGATGACGATCCACAGAAAGATGTTTTTCGCGTTTGCGTTCAACACTAACCTCCGAAGAGCGAAGCGGGGCCGACTCCGCCTTTTTTGCCCCTTGAGGCCCTTGCGACTATGGCCAGCCGGGCCATTTTACACCGCCGATGGCTGGGCAAGCCAATCAAAATAGGATTTTGTTGGCTGCCAGCCCTGCCGAAAGGCTACGCAGGACAGCGGTCATTTATTGCCCCGGCCTGTTTTTTCACCAGGCGCCTTCGCTCCTTTTCCGGGTTCGGGCTCATCCGGCTCCTCCACTCTTCTACCAGAGCAGGCACCCTTCCCCCTAATAAACGTCAAACCGCGGCAACGGTTTCACCAGCCTGCGATCTTCTCTATCCATAATAGTTTAGAAACCTCAAGAATTGTGAAGTTTCAAATGGATTTCAAAGCATTTGCGCCCTGCTTGATCGCCTTTCTCCTCATCGCCGACAGCGATTGCACACTCCGGGAGGGGAGGAAAGCCTTCGACCCAGACCGGCTTGCCGCCGCTTTCCAGAACCACCAGCCGGTCGCGAAGGGCGTTGGGGACACGGCGTTGCGCCAAAAGATCCTTGAGCTTTTCTTCCCTTGAATCCTCGCTCGGACGGAAGCGGTCTCCAGGTCGCCGATTGCGCACCTTCAGCGGCGATGAATCCAACCAGAGGCGATTCCGGCCGCTGGCCCGGCCGCAGGAGCACTCTTGCAAAGCCAAGCGCTTGTTCACTTCGCTGAGCACAATCTCGCCCGGAGGAGTCAAGCTGTAGCAAAAGCGCTCGGTTGGGCCTCGAAGGGTCAATCTTAGCTGATCGGGCTCTCGGACGGCCCTCAGCCCGCCGGGCAGTCGAACCTCGTGGCCCGGCGGCTGGCAGGAGAGGCGCAGCAGCGAATCGATGTGAGCCAGCCTGACGGCCTTGCGGGCCGGCTCGGGCCTCAGGCTGAACGGGTCAAGGCCTGGGCCGGGGCGCATCCTCGAAACCGCCGACCGCAGGGCGGTTCGCTGCACAATGGGGGGATGGCTGATCAAGGCCTGCAATGGAACCAGCAAGTCGCCCGCCTCCATGGTGCAGTCCTCAACAATGGCTTCTGATGGTCGCTTGAGCATCTCCCTCACCTCGCCCCACAGCTTGGCATTGCGCCCCAAGGTGGGCACCAGATTGGGATTGAGGCGTTCAGTCAGCAAGGGGATCAGCTCAGCCCGCACCCAGTTGCGGTCCAGGCTGAGGTCGGCATTGCTCTCATCCACGCAAAAGCCCTGCCCGCAACGCTGCAGGTAGTCGAGCACCTCTTGGCGGCGCGAGCCCAGCAAAGGGCGGATGACCTGGACTGCCGGGCTGTCTTCGCTTGGCAGGCGGATGAGGCGGCGGGCAGCAATGGCCGACATTCCGTCGGGGCCCGCTCCCCGGAAGAGCTTGAGCAGCACTGTCTCGGCCTGATCATCCAGGGTATGACCGGTGGCCGGCGTTGCCTTCAGGCGGCGGGCGGCCTCGCTCAAGGCGCTGTAGCGAACCCGTCGCGCCCAATCCTCCTGGTTGAAACCGCCCAGCTCCGCCTGCTCTTTGACTTGGCGCCGCTCCACCAGCAATTCCACTTTCAGCCTGCGGCACAGGTCGCGAACGAACTCCTCGTCCTGCTCTGAAGAAGGGCGCAGTTGATGATTGAAATGAAAGGCGGTCAGCCCCAGCTTCCGGTCAGCGGCAAAGCTGTTGAGGGCCAGCAGCAGCGCCGTCGAGTCCGGCCCTCCCGAAACCGCCGCCATCAACCGTTCCCCGGCCCGCAACAAGCCTTCCTGCTGTATGAATCTCCATACTGCCCGTTCAAATGGATCGCTCATGGCATCGGAAGGAGTCGGGAGGGAAGGCTGGGGTCGTGTCTTGAACTTTAATTTTGCTGTGTCGCTTCCGGTTTTGCAGGCTGTCCGCCAAAACAAAGGATTCGATTCCGCTGAAAAACCCCCGCTGAAGATCAATGAGGGCCACGAGCCGGGCTTGTCACGGTCGGGCCGTGTTTAGAGACCAGAGCAGGCGAAAAAGCCCAACGCCACCACGGAGCTTGGCTCCGTGGAGCGGTGTTTCGGGATTGGTGTATCCGTTGGCTGGCCAAGCCGCGCCCAAGGCAAGTCCGCACAGGGCCGAACACCTTCCCTTCGGCCCCAGACCGGCATTGGCGACGGCTTGGATCATCGCGCTTTGCAAACATCGCCCCACCGAGGCGAGCTCGGGTGGTGGCGCACCAAAACCCGGGCTCGTTCTGGTTTCTAAACACGGCTCCACCGGGACAAGCCCGGCGGCGGCCTCTGAGTCTTTCAACAGTATCAATATTCAAGACACGACCCCATTTGCCCCGGGATTCCCGCTCTTCCTGTCTCCTGCCTCCCTACTTCTCCTTAAGGAGTTTACCCGCTTGAGCCCGCATCTGGCTGGCTTCCTGGGCCTTTCCTTGCTGTTCCAGGACAACAGACAGGTTCAAGAAGGCCTGCCCGAACTGAGGGTCGCGGGCCACAGCCTGCCTATAGAGGCCTTCGGCGCGGCGCCAGTCTTGTTGGCGGGCATAAAAGTTCGCATAGTTGAAATAGCTCACGGCCCAATCGGGATCGGCGGCCAGGGCGGATTGGTAGGCCTGATCGGCCTGGTCGCGCAGGCCCGACAAGTCCAGATTGGTGGCCAGGCTGTTCCAGGCACCCGAGTCCTGGGGCGCCACCCTCACCAGCCGCCTGAAAACCTCAACCGCCTTGAGGTGCATCCGCTGTCCTTCGTAGACGGTGCCCAGATTGAAGAGGGCATCCTTTTGGGCAGGATTTGCACCCACCGCTTTTTCGAAAGCCGCTGCAGCGCCCTTCATATCGCCGGTCCGGGTACGGCTGACACCCAAAAAATGCCATGCTTGCCAGTCGGACGGATTGAGCTTGGTCAGCAGTTCCAGCCCTGCGGCAGCTTCCTTGGGACGATCGGCCTGCAGGTAGGCGAAGGCCAGGTTGGTCGAAGCCTGCACATCCCCGGGCGCCAGCTTCAAAGCCTGCCGGTAGGACTCGACGGCTTCCTGGGGACGATTCAGGCGCGAGAGGACCCGACCCAAGTAATCGTGGACACGGGGCAACGAGGGATCGCCTTGGCGAGCCTGGAGCAGATGCTGCTTGGACTGCTCGAAGCGACCTTCCACAAAAGCCTGCATGCCCTTGTAGATGAGCGAGTAAACGCCGATCTTGTCCTTGGGGTCTGCAAGGCCTTCCGGTTCCAAAGGCACATCAACCGGCTGGGCGGCGCTCAAATAGCCCAAAGAGGCAAGCCGTTCCCTTTGGGCGGGATCGATCTCCACTTGCTGGGCCGGATCCTGGCTCCGGTAGCGCGATCGGATCTCCCTGAGCCGCTGGCGCATCTGGTTGGCCAGGCTTTGGTTGGTGGAAAAGATGTTTTGCCTCTCGCCCGGGTCGGCTTTCAGGTTGTAAAGTTCGGGACGGGGCGCTTCGATGAACTTGTAGCCGCCGCTGCGCAGCGCAAAAAGGCTGCTCCAGCCGAAGTGAGTCCGCGCATAAAGGCTTTCGGCGTAGGCCTCGGCTTCGCGATCGCCCTTGCCGGCGATCTCGGAAAGCAGACCCCGGCCCTGCAGGCTGGGCTGCCCGGCCAAAGGGATGCGGAGGATCTGCAGCAGGGTCGGCAGGACGTCGATGATGCGCACCTGCTGGCTGACCCGTGTGCCGGCGTACTCGTCGCCGGGAAGCTTGAGCAGCCAGGGGATGTGCAGTACGGTGTCGTAGATGTAAAAGCCGTGGGTGGGCTCCTGGTGCTCTCCCAGATCTTCGCCGTGGTCAGACAGGACGGTGATCAAGGCATCGCGGTCCCAGCCGTTGCCCTTCAGGAAGTCGAAGAGGCGCCCCAACTGCTGATCGGCGTACTCGATCTCTCCTGAATACCCCCTGTCGGCGAATTCGCCCGGAGCGCTGTAGGGGGCGTGGGGGTCATAAAGGTGGATCCAGGCAAAGAACGCCTCGCCCCGGCGCGGCTTCATCCATTGGATGGCTTCGTCGATGACAGGCCGGGCGGGCCGTTCGGCGACCTTGCCTGAAAAGCGGGCTGCCACTGAGAACTGGTCCCCGTAATGGTCGAACCCCCTCTCCAGCCCATAGCGGCGGTCCAGAACCGCCGAGGCCACAAAGGCGCCCGTCGCATAGCCTCTCTGCTTCAGGACCGTGGCCAGGCTGGGCAGCTTGCCCGAGAGGCGGCTGGCGCTGTTGTCGCGGATCTGGTGGTAGTGAGGATAGCTGCCCGTCATCAGGCTGGCGTGGGCGGGCAAGGTCAGGGGCACGGGTGAGATGGCTTGCTCGAAAAGGACACTGCGCTCGGAGAGGGCCTGCAAATGAGGCGTACGGACATTCTTGGCGCCCCACATGGGCAGGTGGTCGGCACGCAGCGTGTCGATAGTGATCAGGATGACCGGTGGCCGATCGGGCTGCGCCAACGCCTGCGGGAACAGCGCCAGGCATACTGCAAGGTGCAAAACACGCACGTTGAGAAGGTAGTACAGGCTGGTTTGCGGTGTCAAAGGAGATGAGTTGTCGGTTGTCGGTTGTCAGTTGTCAGTTCGGAAAGGGGAATCAAGGAGCGGAGGCTAAGCCTGGTTCATGGAGGTTTCTTCTTTGCGCCTTTTGCGTCTTGGCGCGAACCCCCTCCGCTCCTTCTCTTTCCCCTCCTCTGCGTCTCCGCGCCTCTGCGTGAACCTCTAGCCCGGTGCTCCGCCTCTGACGGTCAGCGGCCTCCGGTTTGCGGCCGAGTCAGCGGCATCGGCTGGGGAACGGAGAAGAGCCGGGACATCTCCCGGCTGGATTCGTCGGTCCGCAGGCAGATCCTCTCATAAGCGTCGGCGCCAATCCCCATCTGTGCGCATATTCCCTCAGCCTCGGGAAGGGCTGCCGAAGCTGCGACGGCGCTGACGGGGGTCGCGCTGAGCTGCAACGCCTTGAGTTCCTCGGCCGTGCTGTGGTGCAGGCCGATGCAGCAGACCAGGATGTCGGGCAAGTCCCAGTTGCGGGCGATCCAGGCGCCGGCCTGGGCGTGGTTCCAGGAGAGGCGCTCATCCTCGATGCGGACCAAGTCCTCGTCTCCCTGAGGGCTTTGCTCGACGAAGGGCAGGTACTGATCGGCCCAGCGGGTGCGAAGCAGCGGCAGCGCCAGGTTCTGCAGAAGGGCGCCGGTAAATGCTTCGGACTGCCCCTGCCAGCCCGTCTGGCGGCACAGGGTTTCCGAGAAGATGGCCCTTTGCAGGGAATCTCGCCAAAAAGCAACCGCATCAAAGCTTTCCTGATTTGAAGGAAGCGCCTGGATGGCCGACAGGCCCAATGCCAGCGATTGGATCCGGTCCAGGCCCAGCAGCGAAACCGCCTGGCGGATGTCGGCCACTCGCTGAGGCAGTCCGTAATGGGCCGAGTTGACCAGCCTCAAGATCCGGGCGGCCAGTCCGGCGTCGCTGGAAATGATGCGGGCCACTTGGCCGAAGTCAACCTCCTCCCGGCCTACCAGCTCCAACAGGCGGGCAGCGGCCTGCGGAAAGGGCGGGATCTCTTTCTCATCAAAAAGCCTGGCGAAGTTTCCTGTGGCGATGGCTGCTTTTTCTCGAAGGCTGCGCAACAACACGGATATAATTATAAGAAATGGAGCATAAGAATGTCAGCCGTCCCAGCGGCAATTGGTGGGCCAGGATGGCTCGGCTTCAGCCCTGGTACCTGCTCACCCGCTACCCCAACCGATGGGCCCGTTCGTTGTTTGCCTTCATCAGCGGAGGCACTTCGATTGCCGTCATGTCCCTGGCAGCCCTTTACACTCAGCAGCCCCTGCTTTTCCCGTCGCTGGGTCCCAGCGCCTTCTTGTTTTTTTACAAACCCTCGGCTTCCTCGGCTTCGCCCCGCAATGCCGTACTGGCCCATGGTGCAGGCATCTTGGTGGGGTGGCTTTCCTGGAGCCTGCTGGCTTCGGGGACGCCGCTGGGCAAGACGGCTGCCGCAGCGCTGTCGCTGAGCCTGCTGTCAGCCGTCATGATCGCCGCCGACATCGCCCATCCTCCGGCTGCCTCGACCGCGCTGCTGGTGTCGCTGGGAATGATCACTGAAATCCCCGACCTGATGGCTTTGATGGTGGCCGTGATCCTGCTCACCTTGCAGGCTATGCTGATTCACCGGCTTTCGGGTGTTGCCTATCCAATATGGAAGGCGCGCCCAGGCCGCAAAGGTATCGTGGCCAAGGCCCTGGAGACCGCTCCATCGCAGAATCCGGACATCTACTCGGACTTGGCCGACCAACTGGCCAGTCGGCGCAAGGTCACTCGGGGTCGTTGAGCCAGCTCACCGCTCAAACTGAAACTCCTCGCTGGTTGGTTTTTTTAAGGGAAGACCGGAACGGAGGGTGTGCGCCAAGACGCAAAGGCCGCCAGGAGCCTCAAGCCGGACGTGGCTTGCTCACTTTGGGGCGGGTCGGGAGTTCGATCAGTGCGCCTTTCTTCTTGGCCAGTTCCTTTTGCAGGTGAGCGCGGGCCGTTGACTGCTGCTGCTCCAGGTGGGGGCAGGAGCGCCTGCCCAAGCGATTACTCCACATCTAAAGACCCTCCTTCCCCATGAAGAGCATGGGTTCGGAACTCTTTGGACTGTCAGGCGCTGGAAGCAAAGATGCCCGAAGGCTGGTCCAAGTCGCAAAAAAGCGCCTCTTCACAGGCTGGCCAGTGAAGGGTCAAGGCTTTGCAGCCGGATGCCCGGGAATGTGCAATCTGCCGCAAAGGGTGCCCGGCCCCGAAGACCGGACAGGGATATATATGGGCTTGAGCCCGCCCGCGTTCGGGTTCAGCGGTCCCAGGATCTTCGGTTGGATCGAGGATTCCCTTGATGCCTGCAAGCAGGAGCCTGATGACTCCCGGGCTGTTCAGCGCGGCCCTGCACTGGGCGAAAAGATCGCCAAAGTCACAAGAAAAGCCGCCCCTGCAATAAACGGCCAGTAGAGCACCTTGGGCAGCAGGTTGTTCCGGTACCTGACCAGGAACAGCCGACTGTTTGTGGCGACAAGGTAGGCGTCCACCGCCGTACAGAGGATCATCAGATACATGAGGAAGTAGAAGTACCCCACGTAGACCAGCCCTCCGGCCACATCCTGCTGAAGCTGGATGTGTGACAGGATGACTACGAAAAAGAGCCCTGACACCTGGGCCAATATGCCCGAAAAGCTGAAGTCCATCCCGTCGTCGCCTTCGCGGCCGGAGACCGACTTCATCATTCCGAAAAGCAAGGCGGCCACGACTGTGAGGGGAATGAAGTGAGTGATGAGCACCCCAAGCGGCTTCCGTCTCAGGATCATGTTGAAGTACAGTTCCGGACGGTGCCCCTGCTCCGGGCCACCGATGCCGAAGTCGGTGTTGTAGCCGTGGCTGCGAACGCCGAAGTAGGACTCTTCGATAGCCCAGCCAGGCACGACCAATTCGGACTCCATTCCCGGCAGCGACAGGGGGTTCGGCAATTGGTAGGACTCCAGGTCCGGCACCAGCACCGCATTGCGGTCCATTTCACTGTGGCGGAGCCGGATCCAGACGTGCTTGCGGTCAAACGGGTAGCGTGTGTAGTTGAAGCTCTGCCTCAAGGTGGCCTCGAAGTACCACCCCACCACTTCAATTTCCCCTTGCTGGCGCCGATAGATCTCGCTGATCGTGCCCGAGACGTTTTCCGGCATCACGAAACCGCAATCCGCATCCTGGCTGCCGCGAGTGCACTTTTGCCAGATTTTGCCGGTCAGCGTCACGTCGGTCGGGCTTGAAAACCGCAGCGACTGCACAAAGACCCCGGTTGGGATATACAGCGGCGCCTCGTCGGGCTCGTAGTGCGTCGCCTCTATCTGCTCGAAGAACCGCTCGCGGGCGGATGGGCCCGTCAGCGGCGTAATGATGTCCTGGCCGCTTTTGTCGGGCTCTGCGATGGTCATGAAGATCAGGGCGGCGACCCCGATCAGCAGTACCGCAGCGGAGAGGAAGGCCAGGCGCCAAAGCCTGGGCTCGACGCGCCCCTGCCGCCGCGAATAATCGACGGCTCCCAGGCTGAGCAGCAAGGCCATCGTCATGGCCACAATCAGCACCTTGCGCACCTTCAAGTCCGCCATTTCGCGGGCCATCTCCTGGTGGAAAAAGACCGCCCCCATGGTCCACCCGGCAGTCGGTATCGGCTGGAAGAAAATCCATGACGACCGCCCGGAGATGCTGTCCGTGTGTTCGACCGCCCCTGATTCCCCCAGGACCGCTTTGCGGGCCAATTCCGCCAAGGCTGCATCATCCCGCTGGCGGGCGATCTCGGTCAACTGGCGTCCCAGGTAGTCCCGTCGCGGGTGCGCGATGACCTTGCCTTGATGGGAGAGGATGAATCCGTAGCCGGTCTTGCCCAGGTCGAGCGAACCGATCAGCTCGCGATAATCTTCCAGCGTCAAGGTGGTGAAGATCACCCCTGCCGGACGGCGCTCCCCGGTGGCTGAATCCGTGATGTAAAAAGGGGCGGTGTAGTTGGCGATCCTGGCCTGGCTGGCCTGGCCGTAGTGGGGCTCCTGCCAGACGGGGCCTCCGCTTTCCATGGGCAGCATATAGAAGTCCCGCTCAGTGTAGTCATAGTCAAGATATGTCAGGCCGCTGCGCCTGAAATAGGGTGCGAAAAGGCGCTGGCGCGAATCAAAGGCAAAAGGCCGGAAGGCTACTCCGACGCCAAACAGGAAGGGGTTTTCAGACATCGTCTGCTCCAGCAGCTGCTCGATCTGCGGACCCGTCCACCGACCGCTGCCGAGCCTGTTGGCCAGAGCCTGGTTGGGAGGCACCATTTTCTGCAATGACGAATCGATTTGACCGGTGGCCCGCTGAGCCTCCCACTGGGCGTGGGCTCTTGCCTCCGACAGAATGTGCCCAGCCTCTGTGCGGTAATTCCAGACCAGGAGGATCAAGGCCGCAAGGCAAGCGAATGACAAGGCGACGGAGAGACGGATCGAACGAGACTTGACCTTCGGCACCAGCCTAACCTCCTCCGCCAGCGACCTTGCGGCCCTTGTGCCGCACCAGGCGACCCTGGGAATCGATAATTGTGCTGGCGCTTTCGAAAAAGTTGAATGGAATCTTGAGGCCCAGTTGGCGCGCCTTGCGGAAATTGATCGAGATATCCGGCGGCTGCACCACGCCGACGTCCAGAGAGCCGGCCTGGGCCTCCCCTTTCAGGATGCGTATAGCGTAAAGAGCGGCCAGCTGAGCATTGTTTTCGAAGCTCGTGCCGATGGACAGCAGCACGCTCCTCTCGTCGCCTGTCACCAGGCTGGGGGTGACGGCAAGAACCGGGATCGGGCCGGCACGCTCAAGGACGATGTCCATTTCCTGGAACACTGAGGTGCTGCCGGTGATCCAAAAGAGGCTTTGCTGGGCTGTCGGATCTTCGGCCGAAATCCGCCCGGCAAACCGTTGCATGATCCGGTCGAGCGCCAGCCGGCCCCCCTCGCGGTCGAATCCGACTTTCAGGATTTCGAGCTCCGGATCATCCTTGCCTGCCTGGACCAGCGGATCCACCTGGGTTTTCACCGCGCTGATGTTTTGATTGGCGTAGACCACGGCGATTCGCTTCAGTTCGGGCCGCAGCTGCTTCAGGTAGCTCAGTTGGACACTGACAGGTATGTCCAGGGACGTGTATGCGATGTTGGTGCCGCTGCCTCCCTTGTAGCCGTCTACTTGGCCCAGCAGTACCGGATCCTTGGAGCAGACCGTGACCACAGGCGTCGCAGCGCCCTTGAAGCTCGCCTGGACCAAGGCAGTTGAAGGCGAACCCATTGCCAAAACCAAGTCGTACTGACCGCGCCTGGCCGGGGCAAGGGCGTTGCGGCCAACCCATCCCACTTCATCGAACCTGACCAGCCTGAATGCCGCATGAATGCGTTTGTCGGCAAAGGCCATCAAAACCTGGTTCATGGCCGTGTCGTAAGCCGAAGAAGTCTTGGCGAACAGCACCAGGATTTGAAACGGTTCGTCCTCAGAAGGCTTCAGGGGCATGACTGCGAGGCGGTTGCTGCTGCTCTTTTCGACCTTCCATTGGCTTCGCAGAGACTCCCGGAGAAGAAACCAGTCATCAGCCGCTTGGCGAGCCTGTATGGCGCCGCCGAGCAAGAAAGCCGCAGCCGACAGCAAGAACGTGCGTTTCAGGGCTGAGGAGAGCCCGGCTGCAAGGATGAACATCTCATACCTCCTTTTGCTGCCTTGGCGCAGGCCTTCTCAGCAGCATGAAAAGTACGGCGAAAGCGATGACTACAACGCCTATCTGGCCCATGGCGGCAGCGCGGAATTCATTGACGGCGAAGAGCCAGGCGACCATTGCAGGGCCTGCGACGGTGCCCAGCCGTTCCGCAAAGCGGTAGAACGAGGCCAGCGATGCCCTGCCCACTCTCCGGGCCACACTCAAGTTGGCGATGTGGCTCAAGACAGGCCCATGCACCAGCCCGTGCGCCAGCCCGAGAAGGACCATACCGCCGATAAAAAGCGCCGGCTGCGGCACGAAGGCGGGAATCAGGGGGCTTTGTGCGGCACCCATGAGCAGCAGCCCTGACCCGCCGCCCACGGCACCCCAAAAGAGCACCATCGAGCTTCGTTGCCCCTCCGAAGCCGCCCCGGCCCAAAGGTTGGAAATCAAAACACCAGCGGCATAAAACATCAGGATTTGCCCGATGTCATCGCGGTCGTAGCCCAGACGATCCAGCAGCAGCGGCATCCCGAAAAAGATCACTCCGGTCACCAAGGCCTTGGTGGGCAAGCCGATCAAGAGCGCCGTCTTGATGAAGTCCAGGTCTTTCAGGCAGTCCACAACGCCCCTGGCTTGAAAAGCGGCCCCGGGAGGGGGCGCTGGCAGCATCGGATCGGCTGGCCTCAATGCCCAGCGGTTGAAGGCCAGGTTGGCAAACCCGAGGAGTGCTCCGATGGTGAAGACAATGCCTGGGCCGGTATAGACCACCAGCAAGGCGCCCAGGGCGGCGCCGGAGATGACACCCGTCTGATAGCCGAGGACGATGATGGAGGCACCCGAGACGGTCCGGCCCTGCGGGCTTGACTGCAGGATCAACGATTGCACGCCGATGAATGCCATGCCCTGCCCGAAGCCTCCCACAGCCCGCAGGACAGACAAGCCGAAGAAGCCCTCGGCCCAGGGGAGGCCCAAGAGTCCAACCGCTGAAAGGGCTACCCCGGCCTGGATCAGCTTCCTGGGCTCATGGCGCTCGGCATAGCGGCCTGCCGGCATCAGGCTCAAGACGTAGGCGCCAAAAAAGATGAGAAAAATGGTCGAAACCGAGTCGGCGTCCTGCCCCGACTGTTGGAGAACGTCCTGCAAGTACATGGGCAGGAAAGAGATGCCGAGCCCTTCAATGAAGACTGTGATCGTATGGACGACCCGGATCCGCATCAGCCCCTGAGACGCTCTGCTCTCGGCGCTTGAGGCCTTTTGAAAAGACATCAGCAGGTTGAGGAACAGCCGGGAAAGGAGAAACACTCCGACGAACAGGGCCACGAAGTTCTTGACGCCATGCCAGAGCTTGTCGTGGAGCACGGATTTGGGGATCCCCACTGTAACCGACAGGTTGGACGGCTCCTGCCGGCGGTCGCCGAGCAAGGGCAGGGTCACCTCGAAGTCGCCTGCTTCACTGCTTTTGCCTTGTGCATCGGATAGCCCTCCGACCCTCATGATCTGGGACTGGCCTCGGGTGAGGGCGATGAAGCTGATATCGGGGTTCAGTTGCTGATATTCCTGCAAGGTCTCATCGATTCCCTCGAGGTCGTCCAGGCGAAGTCCCAGTTCGAGCGGCGCCCCCAGGCGCTCCTGGAGGGATCGGGCCAGAGCTTTGGCCTTGCCTTGAATGCCCTGGGAGTAGACCTCGATGAGCGTAAAAGCCACCGCAGCGGAAAGCGTCAGGAAGAGGATGGTGAAGGCGGCATTCTGGATCAGGCGAAAGAGGTGCTGCCGACGGCGGGCGGCGACTGCCACCGATCCCGTGGCGATCAACGTCGCCAGGACGGCCAGCCCGGCCAGCCGAAAAAAGCGTGAGCTGATGGCTTCGGCGACGACCTTCCTGTCCATTCCCAATTCGAGGTAGCCCGCTTCCTCGAACTTGTTCTCCAGGGGCAGGTAGATCAGATATAAGCCTTGATGGCGAAAAAAGCCCTCATGCCGAGGTGCATTCCTGAGGTCTTGGGGCAAGGGAGGCTCCTCCTCCAGCGGACTTTCCCCGGCGGTGGCAAATATCGTATGGCCGACGGCGTCGAGGACGCGGATGTGCCGGATGGTGGAGTCCGACTGAAGGAGAGGATTCAGGAGGGTGGGATAACCTGGGAACTGGTCCAGGCTCAAGCCGGCCTGGAGAAAGTGGTTCAGGGGCTGCTGCAGCACCTCGCCCTGGGCATTGAGCTTGTCGCGGATGAATCCGGTGTAGGTCTGGTAGGCCTCGCCCACTCCGGCCAGCAGGAGAAGGGCCAGGGACAGGGCAGCCACCGCTGCGAACGGAATGCGCCGGAAATCCGCTTCTGCGGCCCCTGTCTGAGAGTCATTTGCTGAAGTCATCTGCTTTGGCACTGGCGATTCCTCAGGCGCACTCGGGCGGCTGGCCTTCTATCAGCTCCAGGATTGGGGAAACTGTGGGCAGGCAATGACTGAAGGCGTGGTCCAGGCGAGCCGCTATCTGGCTCAGGATCAGTTCGTCGTAGCTCATGGCGCTGGAAGCGAGACCCTGGGCCAGCAGGCTCTGGCTTCCGTCGGAGGCGGCAGGCTGCAGATCCGGCTTGGGGTTGACCTCGAGGATTTGCATGCGGCCGTCGGAGTCTTCCCGCATGTCCACGCGGACGAGGGCGCCCAAGTGCAGCGCCCGGTAGACGCCGCAACATAGCTTGGTCATGCGATCGATGAGTTTGGCGTCGCCCTTCCGCTTGAGCAGCCAAATCCGCCCCCCGGTTATAGGGCGCTTGTCCTTGGACTGGAAGATCTTCTCTTCCGGATCCAGGCGGCGTTCCAAGTGGGCAAAGCACCAGGGAGGCTCGGAACGGACCCAGGCGCCGCCACGCCGCAGGACGGACGGCCCGCCGCCCACCGCAAACTCGCGTCCCGGCAGATAGCGTTCCACCAAAACCTGATTGTGAGTTTGGTGGTAGACCTCGGCCATCGCCTCGCTCAGCTCGGCCGGCCTCTCAACGTAGTGGATCTGACGCGAAGCGCGGCCGTTGGAGGGCTTGACCACCAGCGGGGCCGGCGAATCGCCAAAGACCCTCTGAAAGTGCGCGTCGCCGGGAGCGGGAGGGCTGCCTTGAGCCGGGTGCCAGGCCAGAAACGGCGGCGTGGGCAGGCCCAGCCCCTGCAGGAGGAGCTTGAAAAGGTATTTGTTGTCGAGCAGCGCCGCCTGGGCCGGGGAGTGCCCGATATAGGGAACGCCCAGCCCCTCGAGCAGCGCCGGCGCATGGCAAAGCGGATCGTAGCCCTGGATGCCGCCGCTGTTGAGCCAGGCCAGGTGGATGCCCTCCGAAGCGATCTGGGCCGCCAAACCCGGCCCTTCGCGCATCAGGAAGATGTGTCGAAAGCCGAGGCGCTGCAGCGAGGCCTCTATGTCGCCTGCCACCTCCTTGTAGCTCTTCCAGAATCGCGTTTGGTGGGTCCGGTACAGCACCGTTCCCTCCTCCCGGCTGTCGCCGCCATAGATGACGGCCATGCGCAGCTGGGGCCGCAGCATCTCGAGAAGATCGTCCAAGTCCTCCAATCGGTAAATCATCAGCTTTTGCGGCGAAGGGTGATGAAGGTTCCCAGGGTGTGATTGATGTCGTTTTCACCGCTGCGGATGCGGTATTGTATCAGGTAGTGGATGTCGACAGAGAGGTAGCGGCTCAGATTCAAGCGGGTGCCGAAAGGAATGATACGGTGCTCATTCACCTTAAGGTCCTGGCGGTTGTAAAAGAGCTCCTCGCTGAAATAAAAGCGGCCGATCAAGTTGCTCCCGGGCCTCCTCCAGGTCACTCGCAGGCGGTGGCGAAAGCGGGTAAAGCCGGCAGTTCCTTGGCGGTGAAAGAGCTCCATCCTGTTGCGGCTCTGGAAATGCAGCCTTTTCGAGATATTGAAGTGAGGATTGGCCTCCAGTTCCACCCGCCCGTCGATGGAGCTGTTGTCGAGCGCAATGTGCTTGAGGGCACCTCCCACCGTAAGGTTGGGGTGCAAACGGTAGCTGGCCGTGGGGCCCAGGAAATATCCGAACGGATCGGAGGCGTTATCCTGCAGGCGCACCTCGGAGTAGAGGGAGAGGTTGATCTTCTCGGTGTTCCAGAGCTCGAATCGAAAGGCAGACCAGTACTGGAAATCGTCTTCAGCCCGAAGCGGGATGGGCAGGATTGCGGCCTGGCTCAACAGCACGATCAACAACCAGAACACTCGCCGTTTCGCCAACACGCCGCCGCAGTTGCAGGGGCTGCCGGGCAGCCATTTGCTCATTCTATCGTTCTTGCTCGCAATAATCAGCTTCATTGAATAATCCCTTCATTTCTCCTCCTCTATTTCATTGGAAGTGCAACCGAATAAGCTGATATGTACACATTCGGTTAAGCCGTCAGGCCGCCATGGGGGATATCTCGGACCCACACCAAGTCTGCGAATTCGACGGCAGTGCGTGCAATGAAACCGGGCACACGCCACCGTCGGGCCCGCCCCGGCGGAGCGGATGACTGA
>JANQFM010000518.1 GCA_028277865.1 Acidobacteriota bacterium | reverse complement strand
TTGGCCAGCAGTGCTGCACGGCTGATATGGTTCATGTCGCGGGCCACCTGGGAAGCCATTTCGACAACCGTGACCTTCTTTCCTCCGGCTGCCAGGTCGATGGCCGCGTCGCAGCCGTTGAGGCCTCCGCCGGCGATCAGGATGCTCTCCCCCAAAGAGACAGAGGAGTCGGGATTCGGGTCACGGTTTCCGGATTCCCTTTCCGAACTGACAACCGACAACTGACAACCGACAACTGAATCCTCCATCCCTCTATGCAGTTCGAGGACGGTGAGGTGGCCGGGGAGGTCGATGCCGGGTATTGGGGGCAGCAGCGGAATTGCACCGCTGGCCACCACTACAGCGTCCGGTCGATCGGCTTTGATGGTCTCCAGGCTGGCCGGGCAACTCAGCCTGACCTTCACGCCCGCCTGCACGATCTGGTGAGCCAGGTTGTCGCGCAGGCTGCGCAGGCTTCCCTTGAAATAGGCCTCGGCGGCCGGCAGCAGCTGTCCGCCCAGTTCGGATTCCCTTTCATAGAGGGTGACTTGATGACCCCGCAAGGCGCCCACGCGGGCGGCTTCCATGCCTGCCGGCCCTCCTCCGATGACCACGACCTTCTTGGATCGGGGGGCAGCCTTGAGGGCGGACTCGCGCTCCTTTCCCAAGGCGGCGTTGACCATGCAGGCGGAAGGGAGACGGCCCAGGCAGTACTCGTTGCACATGATGCAGGGACGGATCTCCTCCAAGCGTCCCTCGCGGGCCTTGTTGACCCATTCGGGGTCGGCCAGCAGGCTGCGTCCCATAGCCACGAAATCGGCCTGGCCGCTTTCGAGAACCCGCTCGGCCAGATCAGGGCGCAGCAGGTTTCCGGCGGCGATGACCGGGATTTGCACCGCCCGTCGGACACTTTCCGCCAGGTCGACCAGGCAGGCTTCGCCTAGGTAGACGGGCGGATTCATCCAGTACTCCACCTCGTAGCATCCGGCGTCCACGGTGAGGGCGTCCACTCCCGCTTCTTCCAGGTGCCGGGCCATCCTCACACCATCTTCGAGCGTGCGTCCGCCGGGGATGCGGTGTTCGGCGGTGAGCCGGAACCCGACCGGGAAATGGGTGCCCACCCGCTGCTTGATGGCTTGGACGATCTCGACAGGAAAGCGCATCCGGTTCTCGAAGCTGCCTCCGTACAGGTCGTCGCGGCGGTTCCAGAGCGGCGTCATGAACTGGTCGATCAAATACCCGGTATGGGCGTGGATTTCGATCATGTCGAATCCGGCGATGGCGGCCCGCATGGCGCCTTCGCCGCAGGCGCGGGCCAGCTTTTGAACCTCTTCCGTTTTGAGGGCGCGGCAGGAGATGTCGGGATCCATGAAGGAGGGGACCACCGACGGGGCCACGGGCTTGTTGAGGGTGGCAAAGTGGGATTGGCGTCCTTGGCCTGGGGATACTTGAAACGAAATCCGGGCGCCGGCTTGGTGGACGGCTCGGGCCAGTTCCTGAAGGCGCGGGATGACGGCGTCGCTTTCACAGGTTGTGACGGGCGCTTCTTCGGGGACGGGCTGGATGGAGGTGTCGGCCAGTACGCTCTCAGTGACCAGCAGCCCCGCGCCGCCCTTGGCGCGTTCCACGAAGTAGTCGATGTGGGCCGGGGAAAAGCGACCGTCGGTTTCGCCGTAGCCGACGAACATGGCCGCCATGATGACCCGGTTGGGCAGCTCCAGGCGTCCGATGCGGCCGGGTTGGAAAAGTAATGGAAATGTCATAGGTGCCTCTGTCCATCACCATTTGGAGGACTCTTTTACGAACCTCCTCCGAATCGTCGCAGTCCAGAGGCTCTTCGTTTTCGCAAGGTCGCCGGGAGCGCCCGCATCCTGCGGGCTTCTGGTCTTGGTCATCCCAAATCACTCCTCCGTCCGCCTTGCTTTCAAGAGATCCTTACTCAGCACTTCCCATCTCGGCTCTAGCCAACTGCGCCTCCCAGGGGCTGCACTGCTGAACTTCCAGTCCTCTGCGTGTTCCACAAGTCCAGCTTTCACGGGGTTTTCATGGATGTACCGGATCGCCTGAAAGAAATGTTCTGCATCACGAATGAAACGGTCATGGAATTCCTTTTGCCAGACTCGTCCCTGCCTCCCCAGCATGTCGTTCGCCCTTTTGGCAGTATAGGATTTCCAGGAGTGGAGGATTCCGGGCAATGGCCATCCTGGCTTGGGCTCGTACATGACATGGCAATGATTCGGCATGATGACCCAAGCTGAGAGTAGATAGCGGAGTTTGTCGAAAAAGAGCAAAGCCTCTTCGACCAAGTGAGCAATACGAGGTTCGCGAAGATAGCAACTGCCATAGCCAGCATCCAGGTATCTTTCAACCATTCGAACTCGTGTTCGAAGACCGCCACCCAGGAATCGCAGCTCCGATTCCATCCGTTGCAACACCTTACTTGGCAAGGCGTCCGCCAAACGGAAGGTGACGATTTGAATGAGCCCTGGTCGGTCGATGTGGGGCAGATAGCCTCGCCGGTACCAGTTCCGATGTCTGTCTTTGCAGGGAGGCGACTGAAAGGTCCCTCTGATGAGTTGATTCTTTCGTGCTCTTGTCAAATTTCTTGTCATCAGATAATAAACACTGGTCGTGGCGAGTTTTGTTTTAGCAAATTCCAGTATAAATGACTTTGCGATCGAGGCATAGGTGGATCAGTTCCTTCTATCCTATGCCGGAGACTGCTCGGAAGCCCGCAAGATGCGGGCGCTCCTGGGATCCTCCCGTTTGCAGCTCTCATCTCCGAGTTCCCACTTCCTAATGCCCCCGTTTGGCCAGCTCTTGGCGGACTTCTTCTTCGGAGAGGCCTTCCAGTTGTTCGTAGAGCTCCTTCAATTCCTTATCTTCCTGCTGGCTGCGGATCTCTTCGACGGCTTGGGACAGTTCGCGGACGGTGGAGGCTTCAAAGAAAAGGCGTACCGGCAGGTCCAATTGCAGGACGTCCTGCAGGCGGGCCACCAGGCGGCTGGCCAGCAGCGAATCGCCACCCAGTTCCAGGAACCCGTCGTCCAAGCCCACCCGGTCGATTCCCAGCAGCTGCTCCCAAACATCGGCGATGGCTTTTTGGGTCTCGCTCTCGGGTGCGGTGTATTCGACGCGCAACTGGGGACGGGGATGCAGCGGCGCTGGATCCTCGCCAGGAGCAATGCCGGATTTTTCCTCCACTCCCACCAGGCGGTTCCACTGGGTGTCCAGAGGGCGCGAAGAGACCAACAGACGGGCGGCTGATTGCGATCGGCACAGCGAGAGTACGGCCCGAAAGGCCTCTTGGGCTCGGTCACTGTCCTCCCCTTCCCGGACGTCCCAATGCAGGCTGGTCCAGCCCTTTCCCTGTCGGTGCGAAGCGTGGGCGTAGGATTCCAGGAATAGGTTGGAAGCG
>JANQFM010000499.1 GCA_028277865.1 Acidobacteriota bacterium | reverse complement strand
CAGGGTGCTGGGGTGTTCTGCGCCCAGGCTGCGGCGCTGGACCTGGAAGGCTTGCTGAAGTAGGGGCTCTGCTTCTTCGAAATCCCCCCTATCGAACAGCAAGAGTCCCAGCTGCGCCATGCTGAGGGCGGTTTCGGGATGTCGGTCGCCCAGCAGGCTGCGGTTCATGTCCAGCGCCTGCCGGATCATCCGTTCGGCGGATTGGGGCCTGACCAGATCCTGCAAGACAAGTGACAAGCCATTGATCTGGCGGGCCATTTCCTCGCGCTGACGCTGCAGTTGGTCGCGCTGGCGGTCGATCTGCGCGGATTGAAGGGCCATCCAGAGGAACAAGCTGACAGTCACGGCAAGCAGAGCCGCGGATACCGTCAGGGTTGAGGGGCAGCGGCGCAAGAGCTTTTTCGTCCGGTAGCCCAGAGTCGGCTGGCGTGCACAAACCGGCAGGCCTGCCAAAAAGCGCCCTAAGTCTTCACGGAGTTGTTCGGCGGAGCTGTAGCGGCGTTGGGGTGCCCGAGAGATAGCCTTGAGGACGATCTCATCCAGATCGCCCGACAGCCGGCGCCGCAGCAGGCGGGGGGAAATGTCACGGGCTCGGCTCACCGATTCCAGGGTGACATCCGATGGGCGGCGATTTCGGGCCGGCACCATGCGGCCCAAGGCCAGGCTTGGCCTTTCAGGCGCCTCCTCCATCAAAATTCGCTCCACTTCCCGGGACGGCCTGCCTTGCAAGCGAAAGGGAGTGCGGCCGATGAGGAGCTTGTAGAGCAAGATGCCCAAAGAGTAAATATCGCTGGCCCCGGCGACCGTCTTGCCCTGCACCTGCTCCGGACTGGCGTAATCGGGGGTCAGGATCCGCTGCCATGCCAGGGCGGGCTGGAGACTTGCGGAGGTCAATTCAGGATTCAGCAGCCTGGCGATGCCGAAGTCCAGCAACTTGGGTGCGCCCTGCCCGGTCACCAAGATGTTGGAAGGCTTGAGGTCGCAGTGCACCACCAGGTTTTGATGGGAATGGTGCACGGCGCTGCACACCCTGCAAAAGAGGTCCAGCCGCTGGCGGATCGAGAGGTGATGCCGGTCGCAGTAGGCATCGATCGGCTCGCCTTCGACATACTCCATGACGAGGTAGGGCAATCCTTGCTCGGTCGTCCCCGCATCGTAAAGGCGCACAATTCCGGGATGATCCAGGCTGGCCAGGATGTGCCGTTCCCTCTGGAAACGGTTCCAGTTTTCGGCGCTGGCCCTTCCCAGGGGCAGAATCTTGACGGCAGCCCATCTCTGAAAAAGGTCGTCTGATCGGGTGGCCAAGTAGACCGTACTCATTCCCCCTTGACCGATGCAGGCCTGCAGTTTGTAGGCACCCAAGACTTGCCCCGGCGACGGACCCTGGACGATAGGCGTCGGCTCGATGGGATGGCCCAGTGCCGGCCGCTTCATGAAGTCGCCGGCCTTTTCCTGGGCCCGCAGCAGCGACTCCACCTCCATTCGTAATGCGGTGTCCGGGCCGCAAGCATTGCGAAGAAACGCCTTGCGTTGGCTGGGAGGCCGTGCCGAGGCTTCCTCAAACAGCTTTTCGATACGAGTGGTCGGCTCGTACCGCTGCATGGCAGCTTCCTTTCTGCCGGTTGAGATGGCGGAACAACCAGGCTTTGGCCACCTGCAATCGCCGGGCTACGGTAGGGATCGACACGTCCAGGATGTGGGCGATCTCTTCCCTGCGCAGGCCACCGAAGTAAAACAGCTCGACGACCTTGGCCTGATGGGGGTTGACCGAAGCAAGGCAGGTAAGGGCATCGTCGACCGCAACCTGCTCCGCCAAGCGTTCTGCCGCGGGCAGGGCGCACTCGTCCAGGGGAAGATGTTCGGCGCCGCCTCCCCGCTTGGCGCAAAGGCGGTCGCGGGCATGGTTGGCCAAGATGCGGCGCATCATTTGGGCGGCGATGGCATAAAAATGGGCTCGATTCCGCCATTGGACATACTGCTGGTCGACCAGGCGGAGGTAGGCCTCATGCACCAAGGCCGAGGATTGAAGGGTGTGCCCGGGCCTTTCCCGGCGAAGATAGCCGTTCGCCCGGCGACGCAAGTCATCGTAGATCAATTGCATGAGGTCGTTCAGAGCCTGTTCGTCGCCCTTCCTCCATCTATCGAGAGACTGAGTAACCTCCCCTTTTTTCTTCATTCGAACATTCATACTTTTTTCTTGGACTGCCAATTTTTTTGGAATTATATGCCAAAACATAAAGGCTGGCCAGGGCCGTGCTTGAGGCCGCTGGGTTGAAACTTGAGCCCCAATAGGATCCAACCAACCACTGCAATCACTTTCTGCGCCCTCCGCAAGCCTCGACAGCATCGCTTCAGACCACGTTTGAGCCAATTCTTGCCACAGAGGCACAGAGTGCACAAAGAAGAACTGAGAAACAGCTTCTTGTTCCCTGATCTGGCATCACGCTTGCGTCGACCAGTCGAGTCAATTGATGTTCGTACGACGACTCCAGGAGGCAAGAATGAAACTGCCGAGGACATTCAACGGGTGGATGGCTCTGATTTGCTGCCTTTCGGCAGCGGCCCTGGCGGCGGGCCCATCGGTTCAGGACCCCCCTCCACGGGACGAGACGATTCGGAAACTGGCCGACCCGCGCATTGAAGTGAGGATCGAGGCAGCCGAAAGGCTTTACTGTTGCGAACCCGCTGATGCGGCCTTGCTTGGACTCTT
>JANQFM010001007.1 GCA_028277865.1 Acidobacteriota bacterium | reverse complement strand
GGCATCCGTCGCCGATTCGTTTTTGCAGCGGGTTGAGGCGATGCTGCCAGGCGGCTACGGAGGGTTCGGGGCTGAGGCCGTGTTCGACGAAATGGAGCTTTCCGCCCGGCTTGAGGACGCGGCGGACCTCCCGCAAGGCCTGCCCCACTCGGACGATGCTGCACAGGGTCCAGGTGCTGACCACGCAGTCGAAGCGTCCAGCGTCCAGGGGAAGCTGTTCGCTGTTGAGGGTCCGCAAGTCCACCGACAGCCCGCTGGCCTGCATGCGGCGCCGGGACTTGCGGCGCATGGCCGGGTTGGAATCGATGGCGGTCAGGCGGGAGACTTCGGGCGGGTAAAAGGGCAGGTTGCGTCCGGTGCCGAATCCGATTTCCAGGACTTCGCCCTGCGTGCCCGACAGTGTTTGGGTGCGCTCTTCGTCCAGCTCGGGCGCAGACATGGCCCATTCAAGGATGTGGGGGAAAATGCAACGAGAATAAAATCCCAAAGCCAATCGTTTCGCGCAAAGACGCAATGAGCGTAAAGACAGATTCAAAGACCTTGGCGCCTTGGCGTTCTTTGCGCGAAACCTTCCTTACTCCTCCGGTTCAATTGTTGCCTCGTCGACCAGCATGACGGGGATGTCGTCGCGGATGGGGTAGACCCGGTGGCACTCGACGCACTTGAGGCCTTTCTCGTCGGGGGTCAGCTTGACGTCTTTTTTGCAGACCGGACAAACCAGGATTTCCAATAGGTCTTGGCTGACAGCCATTTCTACCTCCTCAAGCTCATTCTTTCATTTTCAGCCGACTGGTGGCCAGTTTTACGTAGCGGGCGCCGTCCGGGCGCAGCAGGCTGCGCCAAAGATGGACCTCCTCAACCTGAAATTTCATTTCCTCCTGAGGCGCCAGGCTGATGAATCGCGTCAATTCCGGCACATTGCGCTGCGACTTGAGGCGCAACAGGGTCAGATGGGGATGGAATGGGCGCTTGTCGGACGGGAAGCCCTCCCGGTCCAGCCTGGAGTCGATGCAACGCTGCAATTGAGAAAGCTCCCGACTGGTGCCCAGGCCTACCCAGACGACTCGGGGACGCTTCAAGTGTGGAAAAACGCCCACTCCGCCAGCCTTCAGTTCGAAGGACTCGAAGCCGGAGCAGCACTGCTCGACTTGTTCGGCAAGTTGCTCGACTCGGCTCTTTTCGATGTCGCCCAGGAACTTGAGGGTCAGATGGACCGACTCGGGGCGCACAAAGCGACCGTGAAGCCCCAATCCCTGCAACTGGGCACTGACCCGTTCCAAATACTGGACGACGACCGGCGGAAGCTGCACGGCCAGGAATGACCGGATCACAGCAACGACCTCCGTACCCAATCCAGCGCCGCACGGACGGTGCGCAGACGGACGAATCTGCGCTCGCCGGGCACCTGCAGCCGACGGGATTGCGTGTCGTCATTCATTGAAAGGCCCAGGTGGACCAGTCCGACCGGTTTTTCGGCGCTGCCTCCACCCGGTCCGGCGATGCCGGTCACAGCAAGGCCGATGTCTGCGCCAGTCCGCTCCCGGACGCCTCGGGCCATCTGTTCAGCCGTCTGGGGGCTGACAGCGCCGAATCGCTCCAGAGTGGTTTCGTTGACTCCTAAAAGATCCACCTTGAGCTGATTGGTGTAGGCCACCACGCCTCCCAGATAGTAGTCCGAGCTGCCTGCAACGTCGGTGAGCCGTTTGCTGATCCAACCGCCGGTGCAGGATTCGGCGGTGGCCAGCATTTTGCCCCGCTCCCGCAGGATCTCCCCGACCACTTCTTCCAGCTCCCGATCCCGCTCGGAGTAGACCCTGCTGCCCAGCTTTTCCCCCACCCGGGCGACCAATTCATCCAAGGCCTGCCGGGCGCGGGACGGCTCATCCGGGCCAGTCCACAAAAAATGGAGGTCGATAATTCCCAGCGAAGAGAGGATGGTGGTTTCGACCTCCGGATAGGACTTGTAGATCCCTTCCACCTGATGATCGACCTGGGATTCCGCCAGGCCGACCAGTCTGAGGCAGCGCGAAACGGCCTGGGGAGCGGGCTTCAATCGCCGAATGCGGTCCAAGACCTGGTCCTCGGTCATGGGCTTCAGTTCGCGGGGCGGCCCAGGCAGCAAAAAGATGAGGGCACCGTCCTGTTGCAGGTAAAGACCGGGGGCGCTGCCGTTGGGATTATCGAGCACCTCGGCCTGTTTCGGAACCATGGCCTGTCGGCGGTTGTTGTCGGTCAACTTCAGTCCGAAGGCGGCGGCTCGTCGCTTCAGGTCGTCGATGATGGCAGGGTCGAGCTGCAAAGGGCGTCCAAGAGCCTGGGCCACCGATTCGCGGGTGATGTCGTCTGTGGTGGGTCCCAGCCCTCCGCTGAAGATGATCACGTCCGAGGAGGCTGCCAGGGCTGTCTTCAGGGCCGTTTCGATTTCCTGCGGGCTGTCGCCCACCACCCACTTTCGCTTGACCCGTGCGCCGACTGACTTGAGACGCTGGGAAAGGAAAATCGAATTGCTCTCCACCCGTCCCAGATCGAGCAGCTCGGAGCCCACAGCAATGATCTCAGCGCGCAAAAACTTGTCAGCCATGCCATCTTCCAGTCCAAAGAGGGATTTCACGCAGAGACGACGAGGCGCAGAGAGGCAGAAGAGTGCCGGAAACCGGATTTCTTCTTTTCCATCTCACTCCCCTCTGCTTCTCTCTCTGCGACTCTGCGCCTTCGCGTGAGGCTCTCCCTCTATCCACTCTCGCTCCTCCTTTTCGACTCGGTACTCCTCATTGAACCACTTGCCCAGGTCGATGAGGCGGCAGCGCTTGCTGCAAAAGGGGAAGGAGGAGGTGTCGAGTCGGACCGGCTGCTGGCAGCGCGGACAGCGGGCAGTGCGTCTGGGACTCATGAATCGACCGCCTGCAAAGCTGGTTCTCGATGGGGAAGCTGCCCAAACGGCCCGGCTTGCGGAATCACTTGGCCGATCAGGTCATGATCATGCGCACGGTCGATCTGAACCGGACGGATCTCGCCGGGCTGCACGCCGTCAACGATCCCGTCGGTCAGGTAGACCACCCCGTCGATGTCGGGCGCCTGGGTGGAAAGACGGCCCTCCCAAAGCAGGTCGCTTTCCTTGCTGGGACCTTCCAGCAGCACCGGCAAGACCTTTCCCACCAGCTTGCGGTTGTTCTTGCGGGCGATCTTGCGCTGGACCTTCATCAGGCGGGCTTGGCGTTCCTGAGCGACTTGCGCAGGCACCTTGCCGTCCAGGGCGTGCGAAGCGGCCTGCTCTTCGTCCGAATAGGTGAAAACACCCAGACGGTCAAAGCGTGCCTGCCGGATGAACTGCGAGAGCTGCTGAAAGTCCTCCTCCGCCTCGCCGGGAAAGCCGACGATGAAGGTGGTGCGAATGGCCACATCCGGAACCCGTTCACGGATCCTCTCCACCAAGCGCAGCAGGGAATCCCGGTTGCCGCCCCGCTTCATGCGGCTGAGCATCTTCTTGGAGGCGTGCTGCAAAGGCACATCAATGTACTTGCAGGCCTGGGGAACCTCACGCAAAGCATCCAGCAAATCGTCGTAAATATTGTTTGGATAAGCGTAAAGAAAGCGTACCCACTCGATCCCCTCCACTTCGCCCAAACGGCGCAAAAGTTGGGCCAAACCCCGTCGGTTTCCCCGATCCCACCCGTACATGGTGGTGTCCTGCCCCACCAAATTCAGCTCCTTGACCCCGGATTGGGCCAACCGTCGGGCTTCGCGCAGCACCGATTCGACCGGACGGCTGCGGAAACCTCCACGCATCTGGGGAATCACGCAAAAACTGCAGGGATGATCGCAGCCCTCGGCGATCTTGATGTAGGCCGAATAACGGGGAGTGGTGAGGACTCGAGGCGATTGATCGTTGTATAGGTAAAGTTCGCGGCCTTCGTATTGTGGAGGTTTTGTTGGAAGTTCTTGGCTGCAAACTTTGAGGATGCTGGGAATCTCATTGGTGCCGACGACGGCATCGACCTCGGGGATCTGCTGCCGGATCTGGTCCCGGTAGCGTTCCACCAGGCATCCGGCCACGATGAGCCGCCTGCAAGTCCCCGACGCCTTGTAGTCGGCCATCTCGAGGATGGTGTTGACCGACTCCTGCTGGGCGCTTTCGATGAAGCCGCAGGTGTTGACGACGATGATCTCGGCGTCCTCGGGGCGGGGGGTGATGCGGTGCCCGTTATCAGACAGCATGCCCAGCATCACCTCGCTGTCGACGAGGTTTTTGGGGCATCCCAGACTGACAAATCCCACTCGGGCCATAAGCGGGACATTATACGGCAGTTGGCAGTTGGCAGTTGGCAGTTGGCAGTTGGCAGTTGGCAGTTGGCAGTTGGCAGAGGTTATCTCATCTTCCTCTTCTCTTCCGTCTCTTTGCGTCTCTGCGCCTCTGCGTGACCGGGTCAGCCTTCTGGCCGCCTGGGCGCGAAACCTTTCAAGATCACCAAGGTGGCTCCCCAGCCGCCTCGGGAGGGCGGGGCGTCCTGGAAGGAAACGACCAGGGGATGATCGGAGACAAGGCTGCGGACGCGGGCTCGCTGCACTCCCTTGCCCCGTCCGTGAACCAGCCTCACCTCGCGGAATCCCCTCTGTTGAGCAGCTTCCAAGTAGGAATCGACCACTTGCGGAATCTCTTGCGGAGCAAAGGGATGCAGGTCGATATAATCCTCGATGGGCAATTCGACCGGTTCCGGCTCTTCGTCCGGCGGCGGTTCGGCCTCAGCGCTTGGGGACTCCGCTTTTACTTCGGGCGCCGCAAAGTAACGGATAATCCATGCCAGCAGCGCAATCCCCACCAGCGACCCAATCCATTCCATTTCGCGCCTCTTGCCGGCCTTCCCTGCTTTATTGCCCGATCGCATACAGGTGCTCAGCCCCCCGCAGGTAGATGGTTCCTTGCGAAACAGCCGGCGATGCCCAGATGGGTTCATTGATCGAGTTGATGGCCAGCACCTCGAATTCAGGCCCAGCCTTGATGACAAAGGTCTTGCCCTCTTGGTTGGAGACGTAGATCTTGCCGTCGCCCGCCAGCAGGGAGGATTTGATGGCGCCGGCTTCCGGCATTCGGTCTTCGTAGGCCACCTCGCCGCTGCGGGCCTTCAGGCAGGTGATGACTCCCCGGTCGCTGATCAGGTAGAAGTGGTCCTGGTAGTAGATGGGCGAGGGAACGTAGGCTGCGCCCTTGTCGTACCTCCAGACAATGCGCTCCTTGCCGCCTAGATCCTCGTCGCTGGCCAGGCGCAAGGCCATGGAACGCTTGGCCTGAGAGCCCGCCGAGACATAGACCAGCTCTGCGCCGCCAACCGGGCTGGGAATGGCGTGGCTGACCACTCCTTCTGCCCTCCAAAGCTCCCGTCCCGTATCCGGGTCGTATGAAACCACTTCTTCAGCGCCCGAAACGACCAGTTGATGGCCCTGGCCGGTCTCGACCAGCAAGGGAGTGGCCCAACTGACCCGCATGCTGCGCTTGGCTCTCCACAATTCGTCGCCGGTTCGCTTGTCCAGCGCCACCAGATAAGAGTCCTTGCCATCGAACTCCTGGTCGGCCACCAGGATCAGCTTATCCCGGTGAAGCACCGGCGAGCTGCCGGTTCCCATGCCTGCCGTGCCGATCCCGCCCAGCGACGTCTTCCACTGCAGGTTGCCTTGCAGGTCGTAGCAAAAGAGCCCTTCCGGCCCGAAGTAGACCCAAATCCGCTCTCCGTCGGTGACAGGCGTGGTGGAGGCATAACTGCCGTTCTGGTGGATGTGATCGTAGACGTTGCCCTGGTGGGCGGTCTTCTCCCAAAGGATTGCACCGCTGCGGCGGTCCAGGCAGAGCATTTTCAGGGTCCAAGTGTGGTCGGAGCCGAACCAGTGCGGATGCTGGAACTCCTCTCCGTTCATAAAATGCTTGATGGCGGTCGGCTTGTCCAGCTTCTCGCCTTGCAGGGCCGTGGTCAAGAATATCCTGTCGCCCCAGACGACAGGCGAGGAGTGGCCTTTGCCGGGAATGGCCGCCTTCCAACGGACATTGCTGGTCGTATTCCAATCCAGAGGGAGCTTGTGACCTTCAAAGATTCCCAGGCCGCCCGGCCCACGCCACTGAGGCCAGTTGGAATGCGGGCCTTCAGCCAGGGTCATTCCAGCCAGCAGCGGAAAAGTAAAAAGAAGTCGCATCTTCAGTTTCATGTTCGGGATTCTACCCGATGCAGCAGGGGATTTCACGCAAAGGAACAAAAGAAGGAACCAAGAGTCAGGAATCAGGAAGAAGGGAGCATTCAAGTTGGAGGCAAACTCAGACCGACAAATGAAGCGGCTATTGCCCGCAGCCGGTTCAGGGAGTAGTCTTATTCCAAGACGCCCGGATCGGATCCGGCAACACATTCCAGCGAATGCAGGGGAGGTTAGAGAATGGCAAACGGTGATTGGCTGGTGATTCGCGATGGTCAGCAATTGGATGGGCAGCACAGCGACGAGCAGGTTCTTGAGCTGTTGCAGGCACATCCCTCCGGCAGCTTCTTTGTCTGGAAATCGGGGATGGGGGAATGGGCCGATGCCCGCACCCTGCCTCAGTTCAAAGGCGCTGCTCCGCCTCCGCCGCCTGCCCCGCCGCCGGCTCCCGCCGCCCCGCCTGGTAAAGGGCTATTCGAAGGAGCGGCCAAGAAATTACGCGACTCCCGCGACCCGCACAGTTTTTTGCCCCATTTGAGGATGCTCGACTCGATCTTGAGCTGGTTCAAGCGGTGCCTTTCCAAGCAGCGCCTCAGCTCGATCGACGACACATCCAAGAAGATGGGCCATATCGCTTTGATTGTGTCTGCCTTTCTGATTTTCTTGTTTGGTGTCATCTACAGCATCAAAAGCGGCGAGGGAGCGGCTTTCGTCGCCTACTTGCTGGTCTTCCCGGTGGTTTTGATCGCCCAGTACGTGGCGGTCAAGTTTCTCGACGCCGGAACGAGCCTAATCGAAAAGACGCCCAGCAACCTTTCCTCGCGAGCCCTGCCGGATTGCTTCGCGCTGCTGGCTTTGATCGCCACAATCATCGCACTTGTGGGTGGATCGGCCGCAGCCATCATGCAGGAATCGTTGGTGCCCTTTGGCACCGGCTTGGGTGCCTCTCTGATTTTCCTATACATGCTGGGTGCCGCCTTAAACTCGTCGACGCTCAATGTTGAAGTGACCGGCGATGCATCGGCCGGCCAGGAAGCGATCGGCATCCTCTCCTTCTTGTTGAAGCTGAATCTTCGCCTGGTGCCATTCGTTTTCGGAGTTGGAGGGGTACTGGGAACCCTGGGCGTCATCGCCGCGTTGATTCAGGTCATTCGGGCCAACGAATTCACCGTAGCGATGGTCCAGATCAATGCCTGGGGCACCTTCATGTTCGTGCTGGCTATCGCCCTGTTGCCCTTGGCAGTCTACCTGAGTTTTCTGATCTACTACTTGCTGCTCGACGTGCTGCGCTCCATCCTGACGGTTCCGGGAAAGTTGGATCGACTGGCGCCTTCGGCACCCGAAGAAGCCGAAGAATAGGAGTCCGCCAACACCATCCGGCAATGACCTGAAAAGCGGGGTGCTACAATGAGCCGGCCTGATTTGCAGACTGAACACTGCACCCTCGCCAGACAGGATGGTTGAACTGTTGCCGATTCGAATTGCGACGCTGCTGCTGACCCTGGGGCTCCTTCCAGCGGACAAGCCTTGGACGGAAAAGCCCCAGGACGAATGGACTCTGGAAGACAGCCAAGCCGTGCTCTGGGAGTCGCCCTGGGTCGATCACAAGACCTTCACCGACTTCGTCACTCATCGATTTTTCCGGGAAGTGCGCTGCTACGCACGATTGCATTCCGCCCGCCCCATCCGGCTGGCCATGGCCCGCCTGGCTCAGCTCCAGCCGGGGCGCCACTTGCGCTTCGCCGGGCCTGTGGACAACGACAAGGTACTGGAAACAGCCGAAAGCCTGGACACCCCAGGCGAGATCTCCGTGACTCTTAGCTGCACCGCACGCGGATACCGATGGATGCTGGAAGCCGAAAGCTTCGAGACACTGAGCGAATCCACCTACCTCGTCCTGGGAAAGGAAAAGAGGAAGATTCCACTGTCTTTTTACCACCCTCCCAGCCAGACCATCTCCAGGGACGCACTCTTCCGCTTTCACCGTCCCCATGGTGCCGATCCCCTAAAAAAAGAAATCCGTTTCGTCTGCACCTTCGGCGATCGCCGCAAGGTCGACCTTGACCTCAAGTTCAAGATCAAAGACCTGGTCTTCGAGGGGCAGCTCGAGTATTGAGCCGTTTCATCCGGAGATTAACCGCAGAGGTCGCAGAGAGAAGGCGCAGAGAGTGCAGAGAGGTAGGAGAAGACCTGCGATTCGCAAAGCATACAGTTCGTCCAGATAGCTGGTGTCGATCTCATTGACCGGATGTCTCAGGGAGAGGCCTGCCTGAACGTGGACGTTCAGGCGACTTGGTGACGCGTCACGTGAAGTGGGCCACCGCCGGGGCAGGCCCGGCGGTGGCGTTTGCCGGGATTCAGTGAGTTGGGGCCGTACACACATGGAGCTAGATTGACGCCATGCCCAACGGCGGCCCCTGTGTTTCTCAGAATCAGAATTCAAGACCCGGTCCCATCTGCCTCGGCGGCTTGTTCGAAGGCCTGCTTCAGAGCCCTTTCGGACAGCACGCGCGCCAGGTGGCGGCGGTAGTCGACGGAGGCGTGGATGTCGCCTTGAGGATCGATGTCTTTGGAGGCGGCCAAATTGGCAGCTTGG